>CABSUD010000022.1:0-10646 GCA_902480795.1 uncultured Collinsella sp.
GGGTTTAAGGCGTATTGAAGCCAATTTTAATGAACATACTATAGGCTATGTTCATTATCTTTTAGGATGTAAATGCTATTCACTTAGCAACAGTACTCATATTTGGCATTTTTTGTCCATTGCTATATAACTAACACCCTATAGCAGACAAAAAACAGGCCGCGCCCCATCGCTGCGGCCTGTTCGGAAGCAAAAGTGGGCGTTAAGCGCTGTAGCCCATCGCTTGCAGGACAAACATGACGACCGTGAGCACCGTAATCACGGCGATAGTCGCCCAAGTGAGCACGTTCCACACGCGGCCATTGCGGTTGGCACCCATGATGTGACGGTCGGCGGCGATAACCACCTGGAACACCAGAACCACGGGCAGTAGCACGCCATTGATGACCTGTGAGGTCATCATAATCTGGAACAGATCGACGCCGGGCATAAGCACCAGCACGGCAGAGATACCGATGATGGCCGTAATGATGCCGCGGTAAACCGGGGCCTCGTCCCAGCTGCGGTCGGCACCGCGCTCCCAGCCAAATGCCTCGCAGATAGCGCTCGACGTAACGCCCGGCAGCACGCAGGCGGCCAAGAAGCTCGCCGCGACCAGGCCCGAGGCAAACAGTACCGTGGACCACTGACCCGCAATAGGCTCCAGCGCACGGGCAGCATCGGCGGCATCGCTAATCTGAATACCCGCCGGGAACAGCACCGTACCGGTCGTGATGATAATGAAGCCCGCAATGATATCAGCAGCGATCGAGCCGCTCACGGTATCAATACGCTGCAGCACGATGTCGTCCTCGCCCGCGTTCTTATCGACCACGTTGTTCTGCGCCAAGAAAATCATCCACGGCGCGATGGTGGTACCGATCGTTGCGACCACGAGCGACACGTAGCTGGGGTCATTTTGAATGTTAGGCACGACCAGGTCGACCGCGACCTCACCCCAGTTGGGGCCAGCCATAAACGCGGCGACAATATAGGTCACGAAGACGCAGCTTACCAGCAGCAGAATCTTCTCGATGCGCTGGAAACTACCCGACATGGTAAGCATCCACACCAGCAGCGCCACCAAAGGCACCGAGATGCTCGCCGGCACGCCAAAGAGAGCAAGGCCGCTGGCGATACCCGCAAACTCCGAAATGGTCACAGCCGTGTTGGCGATCAACAGCGCCGCCATAGCAAGTACACTCTTGCGCACGCCAAAGCGCTCGCGGATGAGTGATGCCAGGCCCTTGCCCGTGACGCAGCCGCAGCGCGCCGCGGTCTCCTGCGTCACGATGAGCAGCACAGTCATGACGGGAAGCATCCAGAGCATCTTGTAGCCATAGTTGGCGCCCGCACTGGAATACGTTGCAATGCCGCCGGCGTCATTGCCCGAAAGCGCCGCCAGCAGACCGGGGCCCATAGCGCCAAAGATGGCCGCGATGGTCAACTTTTGCTTGGTGCCCGACTTTTGCTTGGTATTTTGCACGCGACCACCTAACCAATGACCGACATGGTGAGCAGCACCGCAGCGGCGCAGTACGCTACGCACGAGATCATGACGGCAATAACGTTCATGGCGGTGCCCGACGTGTTGAGGTCATGCTCGTCACGCCAGAACAGCACCATCAGGTAAATCACGGCGCTCATGTTGCCAACCAGGCAAATGATGGCAGCGATATTAAAGCACCCGGTAAAGAGTTGCTCCTCAAACATGGGCGCATCGGGGAACGCAGCGGTGCGCACCAGCTGGGCGCACAGGTAGGTCACGAGCGAAAGGATCAGGCCCATACCCGTGCTCTGGAAGAAGAATCCCAGGTACGGTTTGGGCTCGTCGTCGTGGCCGTCGTACTCGAGGAAGTAGTTCTTGACGAACGACACCATGCGCGAGGCCGCCAGCAGCACGAGCGGCATGGCGCACATGGGGAACACCACCAGATGCGCGGAGCCGAGCGCCGTTCCCAGCACGGTCGCCATGATGCACGACGCGATGCCCCATACAACAACCCAGTACTGGCGATGCACAAACCAGCTGAGCACATTCGTCGAGTCGTCGGACGCGCTATCGCCCGAGCCGACGCCTGCAATCTGCAGGTCCTCTTGGTGCTCCTCGGCGATAACGTCCATGGCGTCGTCGAAGGTCACAATGCCCAAGATGTGGCGGTTCTCATCGCAGACGGGGATGGCGACCAGGTCGTACTTGGTCATCTCGTCCGTTACGTCTTCCTGGTCCTCGTCGGGCGACACATAAACCAGGTCGCGATAGGCCAGCTGGCCCAGCGTGGCGTCGCGGTCGGCCACGATCAGCGTGCGCAGCGAGAGCACGCCGGTCAGCATGCCGCTCGGATCTTCGGTATAGACGTAGTAGACGCTTTCGAAGTCCTCGTCGAGCTTGCGGATCGCCTCGATGGCGTCACCGACTGTCGCCGTGGCAGGCAGGGAAACAAACTCCGAGGTCATGATGCGGCCGGCAGTGTTGTCCTCATAGCCCAGCAGGTTACGAATCGCCTTCTCCTCCTGAACGCCCATCAGGCGCAGAAGCTTCTCGGCCTTCTCGTAATCGAGCTCGTCGATCAGGTCGGCGGCGTCGTCCGGGTCCATCATGGCCAGCATCGACGATGCGTCCGTATCGGACAGGCCCTCGAGCATCTCGGTCATGAGCTCGTCGTCATCGAACTCCGAGATGGCCTCGGCGGCCTGGGCGGTGTCGAGCTGCGCGAACACCTGCGCGCGCAGGCGCGGGTCGAGCTGCTCGATGATGTCAGCGATGTCAGCAGGATGCAGCTCGCCAAGCGTCTTGTGCGACACCGAGAGCTGGATGTTCTTAGTTGAGCGATCGAGCAGGTCCATGTAAGACCAGGCGATAATGTCCTCGCTGAGCGGTTTGCCCAGATGCTTCATAAAGCCCTCGACGACATGCTCGAGTGTGGGGCTGATCGCGCGCAGCAGACCGCGGGCGCCGACCTCGGCACCCAGCAGGCGCAGCTGATTTTCGCCCGACATGGAGAACTTGATGTCGTTGACGCGCACGACCTTCATGCCCTGTGTATCGACGATCTGCTTATTGAGAACATCGCGCGCCAGCAACAGCTCGGTCGGCTGCAGATATGAAAAGCGAATGTTGGTGGCAGACGTATTGAGGTACACGCCCGTCTCGTCGATACGGTCGACCCATTTGCGCCAGCTGATCATAAACGGCGTCTTGCCGGGACCACGGAACGCGAGCGACGTCACGTGCGGAAAAACCTCGCCGGTTGCAATGCCAAAATCGTTAACCACGCCGAGCTTTTCGCCGTCGACATCCAAGACCGGCAATTTGAGCATCTCACTCAGATAATTCAATGGTGCTCCCCATCATTATTCCTGCGGACCGCGCGACCATGCCGGCACGCAATCCGTGGACTTTTAAATATGTATACGCATGCGCGGGCGGCACGCCGCTCGGCACTTACACCCCGTGCACGCGCAGAAAGCACCTGCATGGGGTCATCGACTGTATGGTCGAGGTTTGGATTTCACCTGTAACCTTTCTCTTGACCCTCATTAACCGCAGTAACTATAGCATCAGCATCGCGCTGCGGCACCGAATTTATGCGCTGCACATCGCAGGCATACCAAACGCTGACGTATCCGTGACATAGAGCCGGATGGGTGTGGTGGGACAAAGCGATTAAGACCGTCCTAAACGACCAGTCGTTTAAGCACGTCCCCAATGACTACTCTGTGGTGTCGTCGTCCTCGGGGAGTTGGGGGAACACGGCGTTTTTGGGCATGGAAACCTTGGTGAGCGAGGTGAGCTTTTTGCTCAATGCCGTGTCTGTCTTGACCAGCTCGCTGAGCGTCACGATCTTGTAGCCGTCGGCGACAAGACCATCGATAATCTGCGGCAGCGCCTCGAGCGTCTGCTCGGCGCATTCATCGCTATCGGTGAGCAGCACAATATTGCCCGGCGTCATCGAGTCGAGCACGGTCGATACTTGCTCGTCGGCGCCGTTGAGCAGCCAGTCGCCCGAATCGATATTCCACGAAACCACGGCGGACACCAGGTCCATCGAGTCAATCCAGCTTTGCTCGTCAAACGCAGCGTAGGGGGCACGGAGCAACATCGTCTCGACGCCGGCCGCCGACTTAATCGCCTCGGTGCCCTTCGCGATCTGCTTGCGCACCGTCTCGCGATCCTCGCCCTTGAGCGAATCATCGCTGTAGCTGTTGGAGCCGACCTCGCACCCGGCATCGACAATCGCTTTGGCAGTAGCGGGCGAGGCCTCAGCCGCATCGCCCGAAAGGAAGAATGTCGCCGTGACGCCCTTTTCCTTGAGCACCTGCAAGATCTGCTTGGTCGCTCCGCTCGGACCCTCGTCAAATGTCAGGGCCACGTACTTTTCGTTGCCCTTGGGCGCTACGCCTGCGCACTCGACCACGCAGTCGGTGGCGGGAACGACCTCGCCGCGGTCCTGCGTCTTGCCCGACTGCTCGCCGACCCATACCTCGGAGCGGCCCTGAACGCCCCAGGTTTTGACATACTCAATGGCGCCCGTGCCCTCGACCTTAAGCTTTGGCTCGATAGTCGTGGCCTGGACCTCGTGCTTTTCGTACACGTTGCGGCCGTCCTTGACCGTCACCTTCTCGCCACCCGTAAGCTCGCGACTATCCCATTTGCCTTGCTTCACGCGCTTGCCGTCGACCTTCACCGACAGCTTTTCGCCGCCATGGCGCTTGAGCACGCTATCGTCGACGGCCAGCAGATCGCCGGCGTCGTACGTTTCGGTCAGGCTTTGATCGTCGATGAGATTCTGCAACGTAGAGCCCACGCGCACCGCGGTCTTTTGCCCGTTGAGCTCCACGTCCACGCTGCGGTTGACGTAGCCCACGACGGCAGCGATAAACAGCACGAGCGCGCAACCCACGGCGATGAGCGCATAGGGCAGGCGGGACGGTCGGCGCGGTGAGCGCCCGTTGCCGATGCGCGCGCTGCGATCGCTAAACCCACGGCTATGGTTGAGGTACATCGCGCCGGGCTTACGGCGACGTCGACGCTGGCCGCTGGGCAGCTGCCCCAGGTCGCGGCGCGCCGTCGGACGCGCACCCGAGTGCCCGTTTAAGTTAGATCCGTTTTGGCGCATGTGCCCTCCCCCATAAACACAGCGAGCCGGAGCAACATGTCTCCGGCTCGCCTCCCATCATTTGGTACGTCGCTATTTGCTAGCTTTTGACGAGCCCCCGCTCGCCTTTTGATATTCGTCCTTAAAGGCCTTGAACATACCGCGCGTCTTGCCGAGCTGCTTGCCCAGTGCGCGGCTGCCCTTGTCCACGGCGACCGATCCCTTGTCATCGAGCACCTTGGCGCCCTTCTTGACCTTATCGCCCACCACGACGCTGGCCTCGGCAGCCTTGGCGGCCGCGCCGCCCGAATACCCGAGCGCCTTGACCTCGTCCGAGACAATCATCGCGCCGTTCTCGTAGCCGCGCAGCATCGTCGGCGGCACCTGCGTGTCGCCCACCAACATGCTCGATGCGGCGCTGGCGGTCACATAGAACGTCTGCACAATGCCCGAACGCGGCTTGAACTCAACGTCCGAGCAGTAGCCCACGGCATCGCCCGATTCCGTGCGCACGTCCATGCCAACCCAGATGATGCAATCGTCCAGGTTGATATCGAGGCGCTTGGCCGCGGCGGCATCGTAGGTGCCCTTGACGTCGTCGACCGCGACAGCGCCCTCATAGACGCCGATGGCATCGAGCGCCACAAACCGGTCGGGGCGCTCGATCATACCCGCGATATCGGACTGGCGGACCATAAAGCCCACCACGCGCGTACCGCCCGGGGTAAAGACGGGAAAGTGAATCTTGCCGAGCTTTTTGGGGCTGCGCGGCGTGCCGTCCTTTTTGGTGCGCTTGTCTTCGGCAGGCTTACGGTAAACCTTGACGCCGACAAAATCCCCTGCGCGCATTATGCCTCGGTCGAGGGCTCCGTGGCCTCGGTGTCGGCCTCGGCGACGTTCTCGACTACGACGTCGGCAGCGGGCGTCACGTTGCCGCCCGAGATGGCGTCGTTGAGCTGCTCGCGAAGCTGGTCCATGCGCTCGCGGGCCAGGTCGACCTTGGCGCGCAGGTCATCGGTCTTGGCATCGACCATCGGACCAAAGTCGCTGACCGCGGCACGAGCCTCCTCGGCACTGTGCTCGTAGGTGTCACGCATGTTGTCCCAGGCGTCATTGGCGATATCGGCGGCCATGGCGCGGGTCTCGGCACCCGAGCGCGGGGCCAGAGCAACGCCGATGATAGCGCCGGCGGCAGCACCAAAGAGCGCACCGGAGACAAAGCTGAAAGTCTTTCCCATGATCATTCCTCTCCTGCGGGCACCTCGATGCCCACCGTTTGAATGCTGTCCATTATACCCGCAGCGCAACACTTGCCGTCGCGCTCATCTGCGTACGGTAAAAGCGCAGGTACATGATGGTGATAAGCGAGCGAACCTACTCCTGCGGCATAGCCGGCATGGCCACCGTGGCGGCCGGGTCCTCGCCGGCGCCATCGACGAGCGGCAGGTTGCCCTCGTGCGCCGAGCCGGACGGAGCCGTTGCCGCACCGCCAAAGACGGCCGCGGGGGCCTCGTGGTTCTCGGCGACCGCACCCTCGGTATCGATTGGCATCTGCGGCTCGTCGTCAAAGCTCGGGACGCCTTGGGGCTCCGCAGACTCGGGCTCGGCAGACACCTCGGCAACGGGATCAGTGTCGGCGTCGGCAGGAGCGTCGCCCTCGGGTGCATCCTCGGCCACGCCCTCGCCGTTCGCAGCGGCAACGGCCTCGTGCGGGTCCTTGCCCTCGGCCTCGGCACGCATGCCCAGCACCAGGTTGCGCAGGCCCGCGACCGTGCCTTCCACGTCGGGGGCCGGCTGGTCGGCGTGCAGGTACGCCCAGTCCATCATAAAGGTCGCCGACGACAGCGCGCCAATGGCCAATGCGTCATCGGGACACGAAAGCTCAATCTCAAAGACACGCTCGTCATGCTCGCTCACGCGCGTGCGGCCGCACGAGATGCTGCCGGCAAGACCGGTCTCGTTCATGAGCTCGACCGTCACGTGCTCCAGCAGGTGGCAAAGCTCGGTCTGGCCCATGCAATCCTGGAACTCGCGACCCGAATCGCCCAGGCACAGGTGCTTGGCAATCGCGGGCACCAGGTAGTACACGCGCGCCGTGGCCTCGATATCCTCCGAGGTCATGAGCGGCATATCGGGGTTCACCAGCACGTGCGCGCAAATCTTGTCCTCGCTGACGGTGACCTTAAGGATGTTGAACAGGCCTGCCATAACTCTCCCCTACTCTTCCTTGTCCTACTCGTCGCCATCGTGCGGATCCACAGAGCCCGCACCCGACGCCGCCGGCTTCTCTGCCGAGGACTCGGAATCCTTCTTATCGGTTTCGGCCGGAGCGATCACGCGAATGAGCGAGATGCGCTGGCCACGCATCGACTGTACCTTGAATTTGTACCCCGCGACCTCAAACACCTCTCCGATGTCGGGCACCGAGTCACAAAGCTCCAAAATCCAGCCGGCGATGGTCTCATAATCATCGCTTTCCTCGAGCGGCCAACCAAGCTCAATCGCGTCATCGCACGAAAAACGCCCATCGACGAGCCACTCGCGGCGCGAAAGGCGCGTGAGGTACTTGTTGTCGGGGTCGAACTCGTCCTCGATCTCGCCCACGATCTCCTCGACGATGTCCTCGATGGTGATGATGCCGGCCGTGCCGCCGTACTCGTCCACGACGACCACGATCTGGTCGTGCGAGGTCTGCATCTCGGACAGCAGCGGCAGGATGTCCTTGGTATCGGGCACAAAGGTGGCGTCGCGCAAAAAGCCGGCGATGGGCTGGTCGCCCTTGCCGTCGAGCGCGGGCTGGATCAGGTCCTTGATGTGCGCAATGCCCGCGACATTGTCGGGGTCCTCGTGATAGACGGGGATGCGGCTGAAGCCGGTCTGGCGCATGGTGGACAGCACGTCGGCGACCGTCTCGTCGTCCTCGCACATGGTGGTGTCCACGCGCGGGACCATGACCTCGCGGGCAACAGTGTCGCCCAGGTCGAAGATCTCGTGGATCATGCGCTTTTCCTCGTCGAGCAGGTCGTCCTGCTCCGAGACCATGTACTTGATCTCTTCCTCCGAGACGTTTTGGCGGTCATCGGCGCTCTTGATGCGCAGGATGCGGGCCAGGCCGTCGGAGCAAGCACCGGTCAGCCACACGAGCGGGCGGGCGATCTTTTGGAACACGGAAAGCGGTCCCACGACTTGCTTGGATACGCCCTCGGCGTTAGCGAGGCCGATGCGCTTGGGCACGAGCTCGCCGATCACGATGGACACAAAGGCGACGGCAACGGTGATGATGACCGGCGCCAGGCCGCGCGCGATGGCGGAAAGCGGCGCGATGCCAAAGCTCATGAGCCACGTGGCAAGCGGGTCGGACAGGCTCGTCGAGGCGACGGCGGACGAGGCGAAGCCCACGAGCGTGATCGCGACCTGGATGGTGGCCAACAGCTGATCGGAGTCGGCGGCGAGCTGGACGGCGCGCTCGGCGCGCTTATCGCCCTCCTCGGCATCGTGCTCCAGCACGGCGCGCTTGGCCGTGGTGAGAGCCATCTCGGACATGGAGAAGTAGCCGTTGATAAGCGTCAGGACGAGCGTGGTAATAAGGGAGATGGTTATGTCCATCGGGAGTTTCTCGAACCTCCAAGATTCGGGACGTCGGATTAAAACGTTGATGGCGGATACGGCAATTGCGCTGGCGCCCGTGCGAGCGGGGCCGTGGGCGCGGTCGCTAGATTACGAAGAGGATCACCGCCATGAACTGGAAGATGCTGCCGGCGAGCACCCACAAGTGGAAAACACTGTGCAGATAGCGCACGTTTTTGGCGATATAGAACGGCACACCCACGGTATAGCACACGCCGCCGACGGCGAGCAGGGCAAGCGCGACGGGGTTCAGCAGCGCCACGAGCTCGGGCAGTTTAAAGACGACAAGCCAGCCCATCAGCAGGTAGACCAAGCCGCTTACCCAGTGCGGCTGACGCTCGCGCAAAAAGCACTCGAGCGCGATGCCGATGATGGCGATGGCCCACACGGCAAAGAACAGCATAGGGCCGCCGTCGTTTGCGAGCGTGATGAGGCAAAACGGCGTATAGCTGCCGGCTATGAGCAGGTAGATGCAGCTGTGGTCGATGATGCGAAACACGCGCTTGGCGCGAGCGGGCTGAATCGCATGATAGAGCGTGGAGGCCAGATATTCGAGAATGATGCTGACGCCATAGACAATCGCCGCGGCCATGTGGGCCGGGCCTCCGCCGCGCAGGGCAGCGAATACGATCAGGAGCACCAGGCCCGCGATACCCAGCAGGCAGCCGACACCATGGGTGACGGAGTTCATGATCTCCTCGCCCACCGTGTAGTGTGGAACGGCCGCGGTCTTGGGTCGCGGCTTAGAACTGTCGCTCGAATCGGACATGCCGGTTACATCCTCCAACGTAAAGAGTTCTCAACACTATATCAAAGCGTCTGGGTACGTGCGAAATTTGCACCATACGTGACCCTTTGTTTACCCATTCTTTGCCTGTTGACGCATCAACGGCGAACGTCCATAATGCGCTTGCATTAAATGTTGATGTATTAACATCTTATAGGAGAATACCGCATGGCTCAAAACGCACGTTCCCATCGAAAGCTCAAGATAGCCGGCATCGTTGCACTGGTGGTTGTCGTTGCGCTGCTCGGATTTGCCGGCAACTTTTTGTTTGACTTTGCCCTGAACCCCCAAGCGCCGTACACCATGAAGATGATGCAGGATAGCAAGAACGACAAAGAAGGTGAGCAGCCGGATGCCGAGGACACCGAGGCGCGGGCGTGGTTTAAAGAGAATCGCGAGAGCAGCAGCCTCACCGCAGATGACGGAACCAAGCTTGCCGCTTGGTATTTTGCTGCTTCGGAGAGCACGCACGACTACGCCGTCTGCCTGCATGGATATACCAACGAGCCCATCGGCATGGCCCGATACGTCAAGCGATTCCACGACCGCGGCATGAACGTACTCGCACCCGCCGCCCGCGCCCACGAACGCTCCGGCGGCGACTATATCGGCATGGGCTGGCCCGAGCGCCTCGACATCGTCGCATGGATCGAGCGAATCGTTCAGGCTGACCCCGAGGCGCGCATCCTGGTCTTTGGCGAGTCGATGGGTGCGGCAACCGCCATGAACGTCGCGGGGGAATCTCTGCCCACAAACGTAAAATGCATTATCGAGGACTGCGGTTATACGAGTGTTTGGGACGAGTTTTCTCTGCAGCTCAAGGACGTGTTCGGCCTGCCCAGTTTTCCCTTGCTCGATGTAGCAAATTTGGTGTGCAACGTGCGCGCGGGCTACGACTTTCATAAGGCGAGCAGTGTGGAGCAACTCAAACACGCGACGGTTCCCATGCTGTTTATCCACGGCGACCAGGACACCTTTGTGCCGTACAGTATGCTCGACCAAAACTACGACGCGTGCGCCAGCAAGGTCAAGCAAAAGCTCACCATCCATGGCGCCACCCACGCCAAGAGTGCGCAAGTTGACCCCGAGCTCTACTGGAGCACAGTCAACAACTTCCTCGACGAGTATTTTTAGGCAAAAAGCCACGTCTGGGG
>CABSUD010000023.1:0-10288 GCA_902480795.1 uncultured Collinsella sp.
ACCGTAATTCCCCTAGGGAAACACGGTTGGCGGGGTCCTAGCATGATTTCCCTGGGGGAAATCACGCCATCAGACGAACAGCTCAGCCGAGCAGCGTGCTACTCCTCCCAGTAAGCATCTGCAAGCAGCTTAAAACAGATCTTCTTGACCGGCTGTGCGCCATCGCCCGGGAACTCGAGCGTGGGCATGTGAGGCTCGCCGGCAACGAACAGCGCGAACTTGTCGTCGGCAAGATCGCCGGCGATCGAAGCGTCTGAATCGACCAGGTCGTAGTCGTCCTTCTCGTCAAACTCCTGGACCAGCGTCAGGCTGCCCGTGGCAACCTTAAAGGCCTCGCGACCCTCAATGTCGATCTGCAGGTCGTGATAGCGCTGATGCGTCTCGTAGTGAGCCTCTGCCTCGGGACGCGTCGTGGGAGCCATGACGTTCGCAAAGACCTTGTCGCCCAGAATCGGATGGCTGCCGACCTCGAGCTGCGCCGGGTCGTTCTCCTCGAGCCAGTCGATCAACACGTCGAGGCCCTTGAGCATTCCGCGGTACTCCTCGATATCGCCCAATGCACCGTAAATCATCTAAATCCCCTCTCGGATCGCTTCTTTGGCGGCTACTCGGCAAACGCGTTACCGACGCTGTTGCCACCCACATACGTCTCGACCAGGGTAAGGTCGGGATTGAACACGACAACGTCGGCGTCGCGCCCCGACATAATGCTATCGCACTTGTCGTCGACATGAGCTAGCAATCGATGCCGGGGCCGACGCCCAAGCCCTTACAGCTCGGTCACGACAACGCCGTTGTAGACCTCGTCCCAACGGTCCATGACCAGATGGCCAGTCATAGGATCCATGGCGTTGAGCTTGCCGCAAGTGTTGGCGGTACGCAGCACCGTCTCGTCGTCTGCGCCAGCAGCGATGGCATGCGCGAAGCCTGCGATAGTGGAGTCACCAGAGCCCGTAGCGTTAACGGCGGGGATATCGGGGGTCTTGGCGCGGAACGCACGGCCATTGTGGAAGCCAACTGAGCCGGCAGCGCCCATGGATACGACGACCCAGGGGATATCGGAGAAGCGGGCGTCAGAGGCGAGCGCGGAACGGAGCTCGTCCACATCGTCGGTGGTAAAGCTCGTGCCCAGAAGGCCGTTAATTTCGGTCAGGTTAGGCTTAACCAGCTCAGGCTTGACCTCGGACTTGAGCGCAGCCTCGAGCGAGGCACCCGAGGTATCGAGCAGCACCTTGGCGCCGGCGTTCTCGGCAATGCCCGTGATCTTGGCATAGTAGTCCGCCTCGACGCCGCGGGGCAGCGAACCCGAGATGGTAACGACATCGGCCTTGCTCGCAAGCTCGGCGAACTTGGCGGTAAAGGCATCGAGCTCCTCGGGGGCAATCGTCGGGCCGCTCTCGAGCAACTCGGTCTGGTTGCCAGCATGAAGGATATTGAGGCAGATGCGGGTCTCGCCCTTGATGGGCACAAAATCATTCTTAATGCCGTTGGCATCCATGAGCTCGGCCATATAGGCGCCCATATGACCACCAAGCAGGCCGGTTGCCACGACATCGTCGCCCAGCTGGCCCAGGACGCGGGCCACGTTGAGGCCCTTACCGCCGGCGGTCTTTTCGGGCGTCACGCGGTTGACGTCGTCGATAATGAGCTCATCGAGCTGATAGCGCGTATCGACAGACGGGTTCATCGTAACGGTGAGGATCATTTTTAGCTCCTTATCTCGCAGGCTCCTTATGCCTTGCAAAACGAATTGGCTACATGCGACTACAGAATCTCGATTGTGAACGAGCGCACGATGGTTTCTTTGGGCTTGGCGATAAGGCAGCCGCGCTTGTGCTCAAGCACGTCATCCTCATCGGAACAGGTCGAGAGGCCGCCCCAGGGTTCAACTGCCACAAAATCACCCTCGGGCTTGCTCCACACAATGAGGTACGGGAAGCCCTCAAAGCTCAGGCGAACGCCCTTGTCCTCGCCCTTTTTGGAAAGCGTGACCTGACGGCTCTCGAGCACGTCAAAGATGGTCTCCGCAAAATCGAAGAGCTCATGCGACAAAGGCAGCGTCTTTCCCACCATGGGGTTCTTGGAGCGCCTGTCCACATCAATCAATCCGGTCGAGGGAACGGCGGTGCAGAGCTCCGCAGCCTCGTCTTTCTCAAAACGCAACTCGTAGTCCGTATAGGACTCACCCTCGTCGAGCGGACACCTAAAGCCGGGGTGTCCACCGATAAAGAAAGGCATGTCCTCGGTGCCCTCGTTGGTAACCTCATAGGAGACACGCACGGCGGCGTCCTCGAGCGTATAGCGGGCGACAAGTTTAAACGGATACGGATAATCGCTCAGCAGCGCGGCGTTATCCTCGGATGCCAGGCACATAGCCAGCTCGTTTGTGCTTTGGCTCAACAGCTTCCACTCCTGCTTGCGCGCAAAGCCGTGGCGGGCGAGCTTCACATGATGTCCGGCAAACGTCATGGCGCTGTTATCGCGCAAACCTCCGCAAATCGGGAAGCAAATCGGTGCCTGGCCGGACCACACGGCGGGATCGCCCTGCCACAAGTACTCGCGACCTCCAGCCTCAATCGAGGTAAACGAGCCGCCGGCCGTGGAGACCTTGATAGAAATCGAATCGTTGGAGAGAGCGTATTCCATTGTCCATCCTTTCGAACAACTGCTTTTTGCTCGCAAGAACCCGTCTCGGCCTTGACCAAAGGACAAACCCGCACGTTCATCGATGCGTCCGGTTTCCCAGGCATGCAACGGGGTACCATACAGACATTGATGCAATTACAGCTGAAAGGCCTTCTTATGCGAACCATCATCCTTTATGCCTCACGCCACCACGGCAATACGAAAAAGCTCGTGGACGCCATCGTCGAGGCGCACCCCGAAATCGATACCCTCGACGTGAAGTCACTCGGTAAAAACGAGTACCCCGACCTGCACGAATACCATCTGATCGGCGTCGCCACGGGCATTTATTACTCCGAGATCGACAAAGATATGGCGCGCGTGCTCACGAACGTGCTGCAGCCGCAGGACAAGGTGTTTGGCCTTATGACCTACGGTGGCAAAAACAAGTGGTACGGCAAGGATATCGATGGCATCTGCCGCATGAGGCAGGCCATCTTTATGGGTGTCTACGGCTGCCCCGGATTTGACACGTGGGGTCCGTTCAAGATTGCCGGCGGCGTCCAGAAGGGACACCCGACCGCTGAGGAAATTAAGGGCGCCGTCGACTTCTTCGACAAGATCGAAGACGAGTATGGCGACATCATCGTCGAAGAGTACGCCAAGCGCGAGAAGCGTCTAGCATACGAAAAGGAGCATCCCGCGGGGGGTCTTGTGGCCGGCGTCAAGCGCACGGCAAAGAAGATCGCTAACAAGCTGTAACTGTTAAGGTGCTTTTGAGCGTTTAACCCATACGGCGGGTCCGAGCAGATTCGGGCCCGCCGTCTTTTTCTATCGTTACTCGGTAAAGGCGTTGCCGACGCTCTGGCCGCCAACATACGTCTCGACGAGGGTGAGCTCATGGTCGAACACGACAAAGTCGGCGTCGCGACCCGGCATGATGCTGCCGCACTTATCCTCGATGTGCGCGGAGCGTGCCGGCACCTCAGTTGCCATGCGAATGGCGATATCGGCGCTGGCGATGCCCCAGTCGACGATGTTCTTGACGCCCTGGGCAAGCGTGAGCACCGAGCCGGCAATGCTCTTGCCGTCGGCGAGCCAGCACAGGTTGTCCTTCATGATGACGTCCATGCCGCCACTGGTGTAGCTGCCCTCGGGCATGCCGCCGCAACCCAGGCAGTCGGTGATGAGTACCGTGTGCTGCCAGCCCTTTGCCTGCAGCAGCGCCTTGATGGCGGCAGGGTTTACGTGCTTGCCGTCACAGATGATCTCGGCGTAGGTCTCGGGCGTAGACATGGCAGCACCCACGACACCGGGCTCACGGTGATGCAGACCGCGCTGGCCGTTATAGGTATGCGTAAAGCAGCTGGCACCGGCATTGATAGCGGCGATGCACTCATCGTAGGTGGCGTCGGAGTGACCGATGCTGGTCACCACGCCCTTGGCGTTCAGAGCAGCCGCATAAGCAGCGGCACCGTCGCGCTCGGCGGCCATGGCGCTCTTAACGATGCGACCGCCCGCAGCCTCCTGCCACTGGTCGAAAACCTCCTCGGAGGGGTCAATCAGGTAAGCGGGGTTCTGCGCGCCCACGTGCTTCATGGTAAAGAAGGGGCCCTCCAGGTAGATGCCCTGGATGCGTGCACCGCAGAACTCGGGGCCACGTTCTTCGTCCGCCTGGGCGATGGCGGCGCAGGCGTCCCTGATCTGCTCCACGCCGTCGGTGAACGTCGTGGGCAGCCAGCTGGTGGTGCCGCGGCGGGCGAGCTCGGTCGAGCTGATATCGATGCCCACGGGATCATTATCGGTAGTTGAGTGGTTGTAGAAGCCATGGATGTGAGTATCGACCATACCCGGTGCGATCCACGATCCCGTGTAGTCCTTAATCTCGCAAGAGGGCTCGTCGGCCTGCCAGGCGCCAAAAACGCCATCCTCGACCATAAGATAGCCGCCCAGTTGCGGGCCTGCCGGCAAGAAGAACTTGTCAGCCTTAATTGCGTACGTGCTCATATGCACTCCTCGCTTCTAAAGCAGTTGACTGTGGTAATGCTTATACCCAGCTCACGTAAAACAAAAAGCGCCCGCCCGCCGTTATGAGCGGACGGGCGCCCTTACAGGGGGACGCGATTAAGCGGTGAAGGGGTGAATCGTCACGCCCTTAACCACGCGGTTGACCGTGCCGGTGGGGCTCGGCGTATCGGGCGTGTTGCCCACGCGCACGGAGTTGAGCAGGCTGATAGCCTGGGCAAACATCACGAACGGCAGAGCAAGGTAGCCCTCGGGAAGCGCCTCGTAGCCCTTAAAGGTGAAGGACTCGCCCTCGTAGACGGTGGCACCTTCCTGCTGAACGGCGACAGTGTGCTGAGCGATCTTGTCGCCACCGATCTCGTTGAGGATGTCGATGTCGTACTGACGGGTGTAGGCGTCGTTGTTGACGAACACAAAGACGAGCGTCTTATCGTCGACGAAGGACTTAGGTCCGTGACGATAGCCCATGGAGGTGTCGTAGGAAGTAGCGACCAGACCGTGAGCGAGCTCGAGGATCTTGAGCTGGCTCTCCTGAGCAAGGCCACCGAAGGAGCCAGAACCCAAGTAGGTCACGCGGTTGAAATCGCCAGCCAGGTAATCGGCGATCTCGGGCTCACGGGAGATGACCTCCTCGCCCATCTTGGCAATCGTCTCGACCCACTCGGCCTTCTGCTCGTCAGAGGCAGTGTCGAAAATAAGGGTGGAGAGCAGGGTCATGCAGGAGTAAGAACCGGTCATGGCGAAGCCCTTGTCGTTGGCGCGCGGAATGAGCAGCGTCAGCGCGTTGGGATCATCGGCAGACTCGACGGCGAGCTTGCCCTCGGGAGCGCAGGTGATGTTGAGGAACTTGACGTTGTGGACGAGCTCCTTGGCAACGGCAACGGCGGCAAGGCTCTCGGGGCTGTTGCCAGAGCGGGCAAAGGAAACCACGAGCGTGGGATCCTCGGCGCGCAGGAAGTCGCGCGGGGCGCTCACGATGTCGGTCGTGGCGATGGGCTTAAAGTCGTAGAGATCAGTGTTGCCAGCGTGACGCAGGTACGGGGCGCAGGTATCGCCAACGTAGTCGGACGTACCGGCACCGGTGAAGACAACGGACAGACGACCCTCGCCCATAGCGCGAGCCTCGGCCAGGAAGGCCTCGATGGCCTCCTTGTTCTCGCGATAGATGTTGAGCGTATCACGCCAAAGCTCGGGCTGCTGAGCAATCTCGGCCGTGGTGATCTGGGCGCCGAGCTCGGTGAGCTCCTCGACACTCTTCTCGAACATTTCTAATACCTCTCTCTAGAAGTAATCCTCTGACGTGCAATTATACACTTCGGTTGGTTATCTGGTAGTAACCAGTTAAATGCAAAGAATCATCATATGGAAACGATGCGAACACTAGTCGCTACGCTGGTGGTAAACCTTGTATTTAAACTGATCGGCACGAGCAACCGAGAGTGTGTACTCCACAACCTCGTTTGACTCGTTATACGTAGTCCTGACCAAATCGAGCACAGGCGAGCCCTCGACAATTCCCAAAAGGTGAGCGTCGGTGGGACGGGCTATGCTCGCATAGAACTCCTCTTCGGCCACGCGTATCTTTTGCTGAAAGTCTTGCTCAATCACATCGTAAAGCGGCTTACGCTCCAGCAGCGGTCGCTTTAGGGACAAAAATTGACGAACTGGTAGATAGCTGCGTTCGACCATCATGGGCATGTTGTCGGCAGAACGAAGGCGCTTAAGCTTAAAAATGCGATCACCGATACGCAATCCCATATGCTCGGCCAGATTTTTATCGGCCTCCATCTCGCAAAACTCGAGAATCGTGGTCTCGGGGTCGCGACCCATCGCGCGCATCTGCTCGGTAAAGCTGTAGGACTGCATGAGATTGGTTGCCTTTGCCGAACGGTCGGTCACAAAGGTACCGCGACCGTGCTGCCGAACCACCAGTCCTAAACGCTCCAGTTCCTGCAGAGCCAGGCGTACCGTAGTGCGCGAGAGACCATAGCGCTCCGAAAGTTCGCGCTCGGAAGGAATCATGTCACCGGCGCGATATTCATGGTCGATCTTTTCGGTCAGAATATCGACCAGCTGATCGTACAGCGGTTGCTTACGCGCTCCGATCGCCATCCTATCCTCCCTTTTGCTCGAATTCGGCTAACTACCTAGGGTGTTTAGCATTATCTGTCTGCCACACCCGAATCATCAAGAAAACAAAAGCCGCGCGCTCTTTCGAGCACGCGGCTTTTAACATACACATGGCTTAAGGGGTCGGGGTGTGAGCCGCGTAGGGACACACCCCTCAAGCTAGAGCCTTACCAGATGCTCGGCCAGAGACCAAGCGGGCCAGCGCCCAGGATGCCAAGGACGAAGAGCAGCAGAATGCCCTTGGTCGGGGTCCAGCTGTGCTTAGCGAACATGTAGTAAAGCAGCAGCGTAAGCATAAGCGGGACGAGCTTCGGGACGATGGTGTTGAGGGTGTCGGCAACAGAGAAGTTGACCGGATCCTCGGTAACGGTAGCGTAGGTCACGGACTCCATGCCGTTGCCCAGATCGGCGACGCCGCACTTGACCTCGTTGCCGTCGGCATCGGTGGCGGTGAGGGCGTTGCCGTCCTCATCGGTCATGGCGATGGTACCGGCCTCAGCGGTCTCGGTATCGATGCCCTCCATACCGGTGAAGTTCTCGGCCTCCTTCTCGGAGACAATCACGGTAGTAGGGGCAAGGCCACGGGTGGTGCCGTTGGGGATCTGGAGGTTGATCTGGGTGCCACCCATGGTGACGACCAGGCAACCGACGACGAAGACGCCCATGATGGAAGCGGCACGCGTGAAGGCCTGCATGTTGGCGGTCAGAGCGTCAATAGCGCTGGTGCCAAGCTTGTAGGACCAGTTCATGAGCCAGAAGCGCAGAGCGAACTGGACGGCGTTGAAGATCACCAGGAAGATGATCGGCGCAGCGGCGTTGCCGTTGATGGCCATGTTGGAGGTGATGCCGGCCGTGATAGGCACGAGCGTCAGCCAGAACAGGGCGTCACCGATACCACCGAGCGGGCCCATTGCGGCGACGCGGACGGCGCGGATCGTGGGGATGTCAACCTTGTTCTGCTCGAGCGAAAGCACGATGCCCATAACAAAGGTGACGAGGAACGGGTGGGTGTTGAAGAACTCCAGGTTGTGGCTCATGGAAGCCGCGAGGTCGTTCTTGTTGGTGTGGATCTTCTCCAGACCGGGGATGATGGAGTAGAGCCAGCCAGCGGCCTGCATACGCTCGTAGTTGAACGAGGCCTGCAGGAAGCAGGAGCGCCAAGCCATCTTGTTGAGGGTCTTCTGGTCGAGCTGCGGAGCAGGAGTGAGATCCTCGTAGTGCTCCGGGATCACATACTCATTAGATGCCATCTTCGAAGTCACCTCCGTCAGAAACAGCTGCACCCTTCAGCTCGGTCTGCTGCTGGAAGTCCCAGAAAGCGATGCCGAAGCCGATGAGAGCGAGGATGAGCAGAGCAGGGGTTGCCAGCGAATCGTTGGCAACGGTGATGAGCGCGAGGCCGAAGCCCATGAGGAAGAAGCCCCACATATCGCGGTTCATCATAACCTTGAGCAGGACGGCGAAGCCGACGAAGCGCATCATGCCGCCTGCAGCGGACAGACCGGTCTGCAGCCACGTCGGGATGGCAGAAGCGATGGTCTGACCGATGGTAGCGCCAGCGATGAAGAACAGGGTGACGACGACAGCGAAGATCAGGCCGAGCAGAGCCATGGCGAAGTAGTTCAGGCGCTCGATGCCCTTGGTGTCCGCGTTGTGAGCCATGTTATCGGCCGTGGACATAAGCGGGGACATAAGCGTGAAGACCAGGGTAACGCCAAGCTGGCCAAGCAGAGCGAACGGAATGGCGAGGCCGACTGCCGCGTTGGGCTCGAGGCCCGTGGCGATAGCGAGAATGGCTGCCATGATGCCGCCGATGACGGCGTTAGGCGGCTGAGCGCCTCCGATCGGCATGTTGCCGATCGTCATGAGCTGATAGGTACCACCCACGAGAAGACCGGTGTTGAGGTCGCCAAGGATAAGACCGATGACGGCGCCGGTGACGATGGGCTGATAGAGAGACTCGAGGAAGTCAAACTGGTCGATTGCCGCGATGAACGTGACGACGAAGACCAGAGCGATCTGGATGATCGTGTATTCCATCTTGCTCCTCCTTTCAAAATGTATGTACGCACTTTGGATATCACGTACAGAACGTCAGGGTTTCACTCCTGACAACGTGGATCACGAGGATTACGAGAAGAGCTTGCTCGTGTCCTCAACAGGCGTGCTCGGAACGCGCCTGATCTCCAACTCCACCCCCAATTCCTGCAGCTCTTTAAACGCAGCGACATCCTCGTCGTTAACTGCGACGGAGGTGGCGACTTGGCGCTTTCCTTCCGACATGTGCATGTTGCCGATGTTTACCTTCTTTATAGGCACACCGCCCTTGACGAGCGTAAGCACGTCTTCCGGTGTTTCGGCCACGATGAAGATCTTCTGGCGCGGGCTCGCCTTGCCAATGACGTCGATGGTCTTCTGCAGGGAGAAGAAACGCGTAGCGACGCCGGCGGGAGCGGCCATCTTCATGAGGTTCTGGCGCATGGTGTTGGACGCCACGTCGTCGTTGGCGACGAGGATGAGGTTGGAGCCCAGGGTGGAGTTCCACTGGGTTGCAACCTGACCATGAACCAGTCGGTTATCGATGCGGGTAAGAAGAATGTTGGGTTCTGCCATGTTGATCAGCTTCCTTTCGATATTTGCTGACGACAGTTACTTGATCTCCTGAATCGCGTAACGCGAAACATCTACGACGGCTCCGGATCGGACTTTGATCTGGACCTTCTCGCCTTCGATGCCTTTGACGGTTCCGTAGATACCGCCGGCGAAAAGAACCTCCTGACCCGGCTTGAGCAGCTCCTTGAAGTACTTCTGCTTCTTCTTCATGTTGATTTGCGACCAGATGGTGTAAATCAAGCCCATGATGACAAGCAGGCCTAAAAGGGCGACCGAGGAGCTCAGGACGTTGGCTCCGAAATCGGCCATTAGATGCCGTCCTCGTCGCCGAAGATATCCTCTTCCTCGGAGCCGGCAACGGATGCGACCGTCTGGGCGGTGATGCCCGTCTGGCCAACGGTCACGGCCTGCTCGTCAAGCTCGGCGAGCGTGGCATTGCCGCGGAGGAACAGAAGCTCAATAACCATGGGAAGGTTGGTGCCAGTCAGAACCTCGACGTTGTCGACATCCTGGGCAATCATCATCGACTGGTTGAACGGGGTGCCGCCAAGCAGGTCGGTAAAGACGAGCACGCCATCGCACTCCTCGCGCATGGCGGTAATAGCGGCGCGGAGATCCTCACCGTAGGAAGCAGCCTGGTCGCCCTCAAAAGGAACGACGGTAAAAGCGGGCTGGTCGCCGGCAACCATAGCGATAGCGCTTGCAAGGCCGGGTGCGAACTGTCCATGACCGGTAAGAATAAATCCAACCATTCAAATTTCCCTTCCGAAGGTGTGTACAATCTGAGTCCGATGATTTTCGGAAGCCAGCGGGCGCTCGCCCTTAAAGCTTCTTAGAAAGCGTTCTTTGAAGACCAGTGGTTTCTAAACTGGTAGTAACCACGTGACGTGTTGTT
>CABSUD010000024.1:0-10243 GCA_902480795.1 uncultured Collinsella sp.
GCAGGATCTTGACCGGCGTGCCGTTCGACGAGTTCTCCCGCCTGCTCGGCGAATATATCGAGTGATATAGGGACGACAAGCTCACGAAAGACCTAGGATGGAAGACCATTAGGGAGTATCGCGAGGAGAGGGGCCATGCGGTATAGCGCCGGGACATGGTCCGGAAAAACGTCCGAGGTCCCCGCTTTTCCAATGGATGCTGATGCGGAAACTGTGTCCCGGAATTCGCCTACAGAGCGGGATGCATTTTCCGGTTGAGGCCTCGAACGGAAAATGCATCCCAGTCTTTTGCGAAAAACGGGATGCGCTTTCCGGCCGCCTACTTCCGGCGCATATGTACATCTCGGCGCGCCATCTCGGGCCCGCCCGGACATTCCTCCCGCTTTTGCGCCACTTTACAGACCGCTCGGTCGTCTGTCCGCACGCGCGGGTATACTCAAAACGATACTTTTCCTATGCAATACGATGCAGGCTCGGCCTGCACGATCCGAAGGGGGCAGTGATGGAGAGGATACTCGGCGTTAATCTCTCTGGCTGGTTTATTCCCGAGCCTTGGGTGACCCCGTCGCTATACGCGGCGACCGGTGCATCCAACGCAGCCGAGCTGCAGGAGGCCATGGGCACCGCCGCCTATAACGAGCGCATGCGCCGTCATTACGAGACGTTTGTGAGCGAGGACGATTTCCGTCGCATGGCGCAGATCGGCCTCAACGCCGTGCGTCTGCCGGTGCCCTGGTATGCCTTTGGCTCGCAGGAGTCCGACGCTTCCTACATCTCGGTCGTCGATTATATCGATCGCGCTATTGAGTGGGCCGCCAAGTACAACATCCGCGTACTGCTCGATCTGGCGACTGTACCCGGCGGTCAGGGCGATTCCAACGATTCGCCCACCACTCCGGAGGCTGTTGCCGAGTGGCATTCGTCCACCAACGGCCGTCACGTTGCGCTCGATGTGCTCGAGCGCCTGGCCGATCGCTATGGTGAGGCCGAGAGCCTGCTGGGCATCGAGCTGTTGGATACGCCGCAGATGAGCGTACGCAAGAGCCTCTTTACCATGACAGATGGCATTCCGGCGCACTACCTGCGCAACTTCTATCGTGACGCGTACGAGCTCGTTCGTTCGCATATGCCCGAGGACAAGATCGTCGTCTTTTCCTCTTCGGGACACCCTGGCGAGTGGAAGCACTTTATGCGCGGTGCCAAGTACAAGAACGTCTACATGGACCTTCACCTGTACCATTACCGCGACGAGTATGCGCTCGACATCACGAGCCCGCGCGGTCTGACGACGGCGATTTCGCGCAACAAGCGTGAGCTCAAAGAGGCGGTCGCAACTGGGTTCCCCGTTTTGGTGGGCGAATGGTCGGGCGCGGCGATCTTCGCCAACTCGTCGGTTACGCCCGAGGGTCGCAATGCCTACGAGCGCGTGTTTATCGCCAACCAGCTGGCATCGTTTGCGCCGGCGGCTGGCTGGTTCTTCCAAACGTGGAAGACCGAGAAGCGTATTGCAGCATGGGACGCCCGCGCGGCACTCGGCACGCTCGAGCGCGGCATGATTGAATAGGTTGATATGACGCAAAACAGCGCCCGCACGGGCAAACTTTATGTGGTCGGTACGCCCATCGGTAACCTGGGCGACCTGTCTCCGCGCGTCGGCGAGGCATTTGCCGCCGCCGACGCCGTCTGCTGCGAGGACACGCGTGTGACCTCAAAGTTGCTGATGCACCTAGGCATCTCCAAGCCGCTCGTTCGTTGCGACGAGAATGTGATCGCAAGTCGCGCAGCTGGCCTGGTCGACCGCCTGCTGGCGGGGGAGACCCTCGCCTTTGCCTCGGACGCCGGTATGCCGAGTGTGTCTGATCCCGGCCAGGCTTTGGTTGGGGCGGCGCGCGAGGCGGATGTGCCTGTCGAGGTTATTCCTGGCCCCTCTGCTTGCGTCACGGCGCTCGTATCGTCCGGTATTCCCTGCGAGCATTTCTTCTTCGAAGGCTTTTTGGGTCGCAAGCACGGCGACCGCGTGCGCCGACTGCAGCGCCTTGCCGTCGTCCCCGGCGCGCTCATCTTCTACGAGTCTCCACATCGCATCGTCGCGACGCTCGAGGCCGTGGCCGAGGTCTTTCCCCAGCGCGATGTCGCCGTCTGCCGCGAGCTCACCAAACTGCACGAGGAAGTCTTGCGTGGATCCGCCGCCCAGCTAACCGAGGAGCTGCGCGCCCGTGGCGAGGTAAAGGGCGAGATCGCGCTGGTCATCGCGCCGCCGAGTGAGGACGAGGAGGCCGGCATCGTGCCGGTTGGCGCCGCGGCGGCCGACCCCGACGAGGCCCTGCGCGAGGACATTCGCACCGCGCTCGAGGAGGGGGAGCCCGCCTCCGCGGTGGCAAAGCGCCTGTCGCAGAAGTACTCGCGCCGCAAGCGCGATGTCTATGCCATGGTGCTCGATATGCAATAGATGGAGGATATCCAGCCCTTGCGTTAGAATCATCCCCTGTATGCAACGTTTTTCTGGAGGACAGACCCCATGGATCAAACCAAGCCTTCGTTTTTTATCACGACGCCCATCTACTACGTCAACGCCGATCCGCACCTGGGCACGGCCTATTCCACCATCATCGCCGATGTCCAGGCTCGTTATCGTCGCTCCGCCGGCTATAACGTCAAGTTCCTGACTGGCATGGACGAGCATGGCGAGAAGGTCGCCGAGGCTGCAGCCAAGCACAACATGACGCCGCAGGAGTGGACCGACAGCCAGGCTCCGCACTTCAAGGAGCTTTGGAGCAAGCTCGAGATCTCCAACGACGACTTCATTCGTACCACTGAGCCGCGCCAGCATCATGCGGTGCAGTATCTGTGGGAGCGCATGAAGGAGTCCGGCTACCTGTATAAGGGCAGCTATGACGGCTGGTACTGCGTGCCCGACGAGACCTACTTTACCGATACGCAGGTCCAGAAGGGCGACGAAGAGTACGGCAGCGTCGGCCAGCACCTGTGCCCCGATTGCCACCGTCCGCTCGAGCGCGTGCAGGAGGAGTCCTACTTCTTTAAGCTCTCTGCGTTCCAGGACAAGCTGCTCAAGCTCTATGACGAGCACCCCGACTTTGTCGAGCCTGCGTTCCGCATGAACGAGGTACGTAGCTTTGTCGAGGGCGGCCTTAATGACCTTTCCGTGAGCCGTACGAGCTTTGACTGGGGCATTCAGGTCCCGTTTGACGAGGGTCACGTGACCTACGTGTGGTTCGATGCGCTGCTCAACTATATGACGGCCGTCGGCTACGGTGTCGACACCGACGAGGCGCGTGCCGAGCTGGCCTATCGCTGGCCCGCGCAGTTCCACATCGTGGGCAAGGACATCATCCGCTTCCACTGCGTCATTTGGCCCGCCATGCTCATGGCCATCGGCGAGGCCCTGCCCGAGCACGTCTTTGCCCACGGCTTCCTGACCGTGCGCAATGCCGAGACCGGCAAGGCCGAGAAGATGTCCAAGAGCCGCGGCAACGCCATCGCTCCGCAGGACGTTATCGACATGTTGGGCGTCGAGGGCTATCGCTACTACTTTATGACCGACGTCGTCCCCGGCACCGACGGTGCCATCAGCTTCGATCGCATGGAGCAGGTCTACAACGCCGACCTGGCCAACAGCTGGGGCAACCTTATCTCGCGTTCGCTCAACATGAGCGGCAAGTACTTTGATGGTTGCGCGCCCGCCAAGCCCGCATCGTTCGATGCGTTCGACAACCCGCTGGCAAAGATCGCCGATGGTCTGGTCGAGCGCTACATGGCCAAGATGGACGTGCTCGATTATGGTGGAGCTAAGGACGAGGTCATGGAGCTCATCCATGCCGCCAACCACTACATCGAGGACTCCGGGCCCTGGGCGCTTGCCAAGGACGAGGCCAAGGCTGACGAGCTGGCGTTTGTGATCTACAACCTACTCGAGGCCATCCGCATTGCCGCTCACCTGCTGATGCCGCTCATGCCCCAGACTTCTGCCGAGGCCCTGCGCCGCCTGTCCTGCGAGGACGAGGCCGCGAGCGACGACCTCAAGGGCATTTGCGCTTGGGGCCTGCTTGCCGGTGGTCAGCCCGTCGAGAAGGGCGAGCCGCTGTTCCCGCGTCTGGGCTAAGCCGCTGCGCGCCATATCGGCAATTTGCTGTTTAGATGTAAGGGCATGGCCGCAACGGTCCATGCCCTTTTGCTTTACGATGCAGCCACCATGTTAAGGAGGCAACCATGACAACTTCGCCTTTGGCAAACCCCACGGCAACCAGGGAGCTGCTGGAGGAGTTTGGCCTTGCGACCAAGCATCGCTTGGGCCAAAACTTCCTGATCGACAACCATGTAATCGAACGTATCTGTGAGCTTGCCGAGCTTGCGGGCGATGAGCGCGTGCTCGAGGTTGGCCCAGGCGTTGGCACGCTCACGCTTGCGCTGCTGCAGGAGGCATCGTGCGTCACGTCGATCGAGGCCGATCCCGAGCTCGAGCCGGTGCTCGATGCCCATGCCGCCGACTATGCCAACTTCCGTTTTATCATGGGCGACGCGCTCAAGGTGACGCCGGAACAGATTGAGCAGGCTGCTGGTGGCGAGCCCACGGTGTTTGTCGCGAACCTGCCCTATAACGTGGCGGCGACGATCATCTTGCAGTTTTTCCAGACGATGCCCGCGCTCAAGCGTGCCGTGGTCATGGTGCAAAAGGAAGTTGCCGATCGCATTGCCGCAGTCCCCGGCAACAAAACCTATGGCGGCTATACGGCCAAGCTGGGCCTGTATGCGCAGGTGACGGGTCGCTTTGAGGTGCCGCCGCGCTGCTTTATGCCGGCACCGCATGTGGACTCCGCCGTCGTGCGTATCGACCGTGTTGATGGCGCGCTGCCCGAGGGGCTTGACCGCGACTTTGTGGCTCGCGTGATTGACGCCGCATTTGCCCAGCGCCGCAAGACGATCCGCAACTCCATGAGCGCCAACGGTTTTGCCAAGGACGTGCTCGATGCTGCCTTTGAGACTTGCGGTATCGCGCCCACGTCGCGTGCCGAGACGCTTGACGTTGCGGACTTTGTCCGTCTGGCCCAGGAGCTATCCCATGACGCTTAATGCCGAACGCGTGACGTTTGCCAAGAAAAAGAAAACGGTCGTCTGTCCGGAGCCGCTGGCACCACTTGCCGATACTCATGCGCATCTGCTCTCATTTTGGGGCAAAGAAGTGCCCGAGACGCTCGTGCGTGCTAAAGCCGCGGGCGTCGACCTGTTGGTGACGGTCTTCGATCCCATCGTCGACAAACGCAGCGTGACGGACTATAGCGACTGGCTGGTGCGCGAGATTCTGCCGATGCAGGATATTCCGCAGATTAAGTATCTCGCCGGCGTGCACCCCTATGGCGCGCCGGACTATACCGATGATATCCATGCCCAGGTTGTGGCTGCGCTCGACGATCCGTTGTGTGTTGGCATCGGCGAAATTGGCCTGGACTACCACATGGACTATGACGACGATGTCGCGCCGGCGCCTCGTGACGCGCAGATTGACTGCATGGCGCGTCAGCTTGAGCTTGCCGTGCGTCGCAACGTGCCGGTGGAGCTACATTTGCGGCACGAGGACACCGACCAAGAGCGTACGTCGCACACGGACGCCTACAACGTGCTTCGCGAGGTAGGTGTGCCTCAGGCCGGTTGTGTGCTGCACTGCTTTGGCGAGGACCGCGCCACGATGGAGCGCTTTGTGGGCTTGGGCTGTTATATCGCCTATGGAGGCGCGGCTACCTTTAAGCGCAACTATGACGTGCGCGAGGCATTCGCGGCAACCCCGCTCGACCGTATTTTGTTCGAGACGGATTGTCCCTATATGGCGCCGGAGCCGATCCGCGGTCTTGAGTGCGAGCCCGCAATGATTTCCATTACGGCAAATGCGCTGGTTAACGACCGTGTTGATCGCACGGGGGAGGATGCCGAGGCTATCGCGCGAGCAGCTTGGGAAAATGCCTGCAAACTTTTTCTATAAACGGCTGCCAAGGGGCTGACAAAACTGGTCTATTACCTGCCTTATGCCTGCCCTTGAGCTTACGACGGGGCGTTTCTATTAATAAGTGCCTACGGTTCGCGTCATGTTCCCGCATCTTCGCGCAAGCATATGACAAGCGATTGCCGTTGATCGAAAAACGGCTTGCCCACAACCCTAATATCTACCACGTCATCGCCGGACGGGACAAATAGAACCCCCGGTCCCTCCGGTGCATTCTTGTGTTGTAAGGAGAAGATTGTGGCAGATATCAAGAACAAGCAAATTTCTCGCCGGTCCTTCTTGGGCCTTTTTGGCGCGAGTGCCGTGACGCTCGGCCTCGGTCTCGTCGGTTGCGGCAGCGTCGACGGTAAGGGTGGTGCGGCGACCGCTGGCTCGGATGCCGCTTCTATCGATAAACTTACCATGGTCTGGCTGCCCAACGAGTCCAGCTCCGAGTTCGACGCGGGCCGCGAGGAGTTTGGCAAGGTTCTTGAGAAGTACGCCGGTGTCAAGGTCGAGCTCATGACCACCACCGACTATAACGTCGCTATCGAGGCTATCGCTTCCGGCAAGGCTCAGCTTGCCAACATGGGCGCCGAGGGCTTCATCCAGGCTCAGAAGAAGAACAGCAAGGTTCTTCCGCTTGTGACCACCTCCGACACCGACGGCAAGCTCGACGGCGCCAAGTACTACAGCCGCATCTGCGTGCCCGAGGCCGAGATGAGCACGTACGCGGATAGCGCCGAGGAGACCGGCTACTCCATCAAGAACATCAAGGGCAAGCGCATGAGCTTTGTCTCCGCTACCTCCACTTCCGGCTTCAAGGTTCCGTGCAGCGCCATCATGAAGGCATTCCCGGATGACGTGAAGTCTTCCGATGAGCTCAGCACCCCGGGCTTCTTCTCCCAGGTGCTCTTTGGCAACTCTCACCCCGGCTCTGCCGTCAACCTGCTGCAGGGCGACGCCGATGTGGCCGCCTTCGACGACGTTGACGTCGATACCTATCTTGACGTTCCCGAGGGCGAGCGCGACGCCGTGAACGCCGCCGGCTCCGTCTACTCCGTCAAGGCCGACGCTCCTCAGCCCTTCGATCGCGTCCAGGGCAAGAAGTTCGGCATCATCCAGTCTACCCCGGTTCTCAACGGCCCCATCGCCGTCAACACCGAGAAGGTTCCGCAGGAGATCATCGACAAGCTCGTCAAGGGCCTGACCTCCAAGGAGACCTCTGAGGACGAGCTGCTCTTTGCCCCCGAAGACAAAGAGGGCAACGGTGCCGTTTGGAGCCTGGGCGATACTGCCGGCTTCATCGCAGTCGAGGACTCCTGGTACGACCCCATTCGCGCGCTTGACTAATGCATGTCCCTGCGCGCACACGTGCAGATGGGCGGCATCGCGTAGACGATTCGCCGCTGCCAAAACGGGCCGGGCGCGAATATCCGCGTCCGGCCTCGACGTTGATGGGAGGGCATGGGAATGCCACAGAACGCACAGCCTCTTTTGCAGGTGAGCGATTTGACCAAAAGCTATGAGGGCAAACGAGGCGCACAGCAGCAGCATCACGCGCTTTCCGGCGTAGATTTTGTCTGCGGCGAGGGAGAGCTGGTCACGGTGATCGGCCCTTCAGGCGCCGGCAAGTCGACCTTTTTGCGCTGCATCAATCGCCTTATCGAGCCCACGGAGGGTTCGGTTGTTTTTAACGGGCAGGACATCACGCACCTGCGCCGCAACAAGCTGCGCGGCGTGCGTACGCAGATTGCCATGATCTTCCAAAACTACAACCTGGTGTATCGTCTTACCGCCATCCAAAACGTGCTGCACGGGCGCCTTGGTTACAAGGGCGCTGTGGCCGGATCGTTGGGCCTTTACAGTGACGCCGAGAAGCTTCGTGCGTTCGAGTTGCTCGACGAAGTGGGTCTGGGCGAGTTTGCCTATCGTCGCGCCGACCAGCTCTCGGGCGGACAAAAGCAGCGCGTGGGTATTGCTCGTGCACTCATTCAAGATCCGCGCATCATTTTATGCGACGAGCCTATCGCGAGCCTTGATCCCAAGAGCAGCCGTGCTGTCATGGAGCATCTGCGCCGCGTGACACGTCAGCATGGCATCACGTGCGTCGTCAATCTGCATCAGGTGGACATGGCACTTGAGTTTTCCGATCGTATCGTGGGCCTGCGCGCGGGCGAGAAGGTCTTCGAAGGCACGCCTGCCGAGCTGACGCTCCAGATGATTGCAGCGATTTACGGCGATGATGAAGAGGGCCGTATTCCCGTTCCGGTGGCCGAACCCCAAGCTGCCGCGACGTCTGCATCCGTCGGCGTGGCATCCGCTGTTCCCTCTGGAGCCCTGCGATGAGCGCGGGAGAGTGCGGCGCCGTGCCCGCCGGTTCCTATGGCGATGTGGGCTCGGGAAAGGTTCCCGATCTGAGCTGGTTCAAGAAGCGCCAGCTGCGCACGCTCGTGGCGCTCGTTGCCATCGTTCTTGTTGCCGAGGGCGCGTCGCTCGTCAGCGACTTTAGCTTTGGGTATGCCTTGGGCTCGGTGCCGGCGGCCATCGTATGGATGCTGCAGAACTTCTGCCCCACGGCATCGTCGTTTGGCCAGCTGGGAATGATTGCCGCACAGGTGGTGTCGACGGTGTTCGATTCCATCGCCGCCACGATGCTCGCGGCGCTTTTGGGCATCGTTCTTGCGGTGCTGGGCTGCTCGAGCGTTGGCGTCGAGAACGGCGCCGTGCGCGGCGTCATTCGCGTGTTCGCCAATATCTTCCGCAATGTTCCCATGATCGCATGGGCGCTGCTTTTGCTCCTTTCGTTCAAGCAAAACGAGTTCACGGGTTTCCTTGCGCTCTTTTTGGCGACGTTTGGCCAGATCACGCGCTTTTTCCTCGATACGCTCGATGAGATTCCTTCCGGACCCATCGAGGCGCTGCACAGCTGCGGTGCCAGCTTTTGGCAGATTGTTTTCCAGGCGGGCCTGCCGCTCGCCGTGGCAGAGCTCATGAGCTGGACGCTCTATATGGTCGAGACCAATATCCGCGAGGCCACGTTGGTGGGCCTGCTTACCGGCACGGGTATCGGCTTTGTCTTCAACTTGTACTATGCCTCCTTCCGGTACGACTGCGCTGGCCTGGTGATCCTTGTGACCATCGTTTTGGTGCTCGTGGTCGAGGCGATTTCCAATGCTGCAAGGAGGTCGATGATCTAATGGGGACGTTCGAATTGACTCCCGCTGCAGCCGGTACGATTGAGCGCACGCACGCCGGGCACATTCGTCTCGTGTCCCGTCAGGGGCGCAACTATTCGGTCGCGCTCACCTTGGGTGTCCTGTGCCTTTTGACGGTCGTTGCGTTTGTGCGCATGGATTTTGGCACGGTGGACCTTGGTCGTGCAATCGCTCAAACCTGGTCTGATTTTTGCGCCATGATGTTCCAGCCGGCGTTGGATCCCCCGTTGGGAGCTGCACATTTTAGCTGGGCAAAGGTTGCCGAGAGTACGCTGGTCACCATTGCGGTCACCGTGCTGTGCACCATCATCTCGGCCATCATCTCGTTTTTCCTGGCGCTGGCGGCATCCGAGAACCTCTCGAACCCGCTCGTTTCCAATGCGGTCAAAGGGTTTGTCGCCATCATCCGAGCAATTCCAACGATCCTGTGGGTGCTTGTCTTTACGGTGGCTATCGGCCTTGGATCCGAGGCGGCAGTGCTGGGAATCTCCTTCCACTCCATCGCCTATCTCACCAAGAGCTACTCCGAATCAATCGAAGAGATCGATGCCGACGTGATTGAGGCGCTCTCTGCGAGCGGTGCGAGCTTTTGGCAAATTGTGTTCCAGGCCATTTGCCCTGCCACCATCACCAAGCTGCTCTCGTGGACGTTCATTCGCTTCGAGATCAATTTTGCCAACGCGGTGGCCGTGGGCGCCTTTGCAGGCGCGGGCGGTATCGGCTTTCAGCTGTACCAGGCGGGCAACTACTACTACAACCTGCACGAGGTGGGCGTGATCGTCTATGTGTGCCTGGCCGTGTCGTTTGCGCTCGAGTTCATTTCGGTTCGCCTTCGCCGTCGCTACATCATCGACTCGGATAACTAAGGAAAGATTTACATGCTAACAAGAAGAGAGAGGACCGAGGTCCTGGTTGAGAGCGGCCCTGCGCTTGCGCTCGAACTGGCGAGCCTGGTCGAAACCAACGCTCCTGTCGAGGATATCGTGCCGGCGCGCCAGGGCCTTGTGATGTGCCAGGTGCGCGAGACGGCTCG
>CABSUD010000025.1:0-9856 GCA_902480795.1 uncultured Collinsella sp.
GACAATGCGACGGTCGCGCAGAATGGTCCGCACGTAATACCAATCGCCCACACAGCCCGACAAATGCAAACCGGCCGCCAGGTAGCACAGCAGCGGATAGCCCGAACATGCAAACCCCAGGGCAAACGCCACCGTCAAGGCAACCGTCGGCGCTAGGCAAATGACCATGTACCGCGCACGCGAATACACCACGCCCTCGGCGCAGGCGTAAATCATGCAGGTTTCGAGATTTGCCCCAAAGGTCACGTGTGCACCAGCAGGCGCAAACAACTTAAAGAACACCGTATGCACCAACTCGTGCACGGCAAATGACGCCGCAGAGACGACCGCCAAGCCGACTATCCAGCCCACGGCAGCCATCCAGCCACCCGCGTCAGCCGCATCCAGATCCGCAGGCCCGCCCAGCAGCATAAACACCGGCACCAGGCACACGGCAAACACGCCGGCTACGACCATCCCCCACACGAAGCAAGCGTGCAGAAAATCCTCGTCCTCAAACGCATGTATGTTGGAAATCTCATTCATAGCATCTTAGGATAGCGCCCCTGCCACGTACCCGTCCGCATGTGCGATAATGTCGAACGATATGCACGAATTGACCACCGCGTCGCCAGGCCTTGCGCCCGGCCGCGCTCTTACCATATGCGAAGGAGTCCCATGGCATCCAAATACTCCATGAACGACCGTCCCAGCTGGCCTCGCCGCGCCATCGTTACCGCCGGCGAGCCCTACGGCAACAAGGGCCTTCACTTTGGCCACGTCGGCGGCGTCTTTGTCCCTGCCGACTTCTTCGCCCGCTTCCTGCGCGACCGTCTGGGCCGCGAGAACGTCATCTTCACCTCGGGCACCGACTGCTACGGCTCGCCCATCATGGAGAGCTACCGCAAGCTCAAGGAGAACGAGGGCTACGACAAGTCCATTAACGAGTACGTCGAGTCCAATCACTCCCGCCAGGCCGCGACCCTCAACAACTACAACATCAGCTGCGATATCTACGGCGGCTCAGGCCTTGAGCCGGCTGCGCAGATTCACAACGAAGTGACCGCCGAGATTATCGAGCGCCTGCATGAGCAGGGCACCATCTCCAAGCGCTCCACGCTGCAGTTCTACGACGCCAAGGCCGGCACGTTCCTCAACGGCCGCCAAGTGATCGGCCGCTGCCCCATCCAGGGCTGCAAGTCCGAGAAGGCTTATGCCGACGAGTGCGACCTGGGTCACCAGTTTGAGCCCGAGGAGCTCATCGCGCCCAAGAGCCAGCTCACCGGCGAGGTGCCCGAGCTGCGCCCGGTCGACAACCTCTACTTCGACCTGCCGGCCTACCTCGACTTTATGAAGACCTACACCGCCAAGCTCGCCCAGAACCCGCAGGTTCGTTCCGTGGTCTCCAAGACCATGGAGGAGTGGCTGCTGCCGGCCCAGCTCTATATCCAAAACAAGTTCCGCGAGGCCTTCGATGCCGTCGAGGACCAGCTGCCCGAGCACACCGTGCTGGAGCCCGAGGGAAACAAGAGCAGCTTTACCGTCACCTTCCCCAGCTGGAAGGAGCGCGACGACGCCCACGCGGTGCTCGCCAACGGCGGCGTGCGCTTCCGCAGCGGCAAGGCGCTCGTGCCCTTCCGCATCACCGGCAACATCGACTGGGGCGTTCCGGTGCCCGAGGTCGACGGCGTGAACGACGTCACCTGCTGGTGCTGGCCCGAGAGCCTGTGGGCGCCCATCAGCTACACCCGCACCGTGCTCGCACGCGATGCCAAGGCCGCCGGCGTGACCGAGGGTGTCGCCGCCCAGGATGCCGCCCTCATGGGCGAGCCCGCCGCCGATTCCACGCAGGTCCCCGCGCCCACCTACCAGCACAGCTCGCTCGACTGGCGCGACTGGTGGTGCTCTGACGACGCTCAGATCTACCAGTTTATCGGTCAGGACAACATCTATTTCTACTGCATCGCGCAGACCGCCATGTGGGAGGCCCTGGGTTGGGACCTCACGCAGAGCACCGTCAGCGCCTGCTACCACCTGCTCTACATGGGCAAAAAGGCCAGCTCGTCCTCGCAGACGCCTCCCCCGCCGGCAGACGACCTGCTCAACCACTACACCTGCGAGCAGATGCGCGCGCACTGGCTGTCGCTCGGCCTGTCCGAGAAGCCGGTGAGCTTTAGCCCCAAGGCATACGACACGCGCGTGACCGGCAAGGACAAAGACGGCAACGAGGTGCGTGCCTGCGACGACAAGCGCGTCATCGATCCGGCCCTTAAGGAGAGCGCCCTTTTGACCGGCGTCTTCAACCGCCTGGCCCGCAGCTGCTTCTACGGCGTTGCCATCAAGGAGAGCGACGAGAGCCCCTATCGCAACGGCTGCATCCCCGCCGGCACCGCCTCCGCCACTGTGGTCGAAGCCGCCGAGCAGGCAGCTCTCGCCTTTGAGCAAGCCATGTACAAGTTCGAGACGCACCGCGCGCTCGCCGTGTGCGACGACTACCTGCGCGCCGCCAACAAGCGCTGGAGTGACGCTTCCAAGGCCGCCAACAAGCTCGAGGGCGAACCGGCCAATGCAGCGATGACGCAGGCCCTCGTCGACGCCTTTACCGAGCTGCGCGTAGCGACCGTGCTCATGCACGGCATCGTCCCGGCCGGCTGCGAACTCATCTGCGAGTACTTCGACATCGACCCGGTCGCCTTCTTTAGCTGGGATAACATCTTTGCCTCCACGGACGAGTTTGTGGAGAGCCTGGGCGAGAAGCCCGGCGAGCACCGCGTGAAGCCGCTGCCCCCGCGCTTCGACTTCTTTAGCAAGCACGAGAGCCAGTACTAGGCAATCGCAACGCGCCCCAGAATAATCATTTCGGTGGAAGGAAAGACGGATGTCCAAGCCGCGTCGTCGTAAGCAGAAAAAGCAGGTTAAGCCCGAGCTCAAGCTCAGGCAGTTTGCTGCTACCGAGCTTTCCGACCAGCTTGCCGCCCTTCCCTCCGCCGCCGATTTACCGCGCTTTATGGTCGACACGGTTGCCGGCGCCTATGCGCCCACCGATGCCCAGCTCATGATCGAGGGCTTCGGCGCCGCCGCCACGCGCCCAGTCACACTGCGCGCCAACACGCTCAAGGCAACCGTCGAAGACATCGCCGCCGCACTCGACGAGGCCGGCATCGCGCACCAAACCGTTACCTGGTACCGGGATGCCTTCATCCTGCCCGAGGCCCAGGTTTCCGATCTGTGGGACCTCGACATCTACCGCGACGGCAAGATCTACTTGCAAAGCCTGTCGTCCATGATGCCGCCGTTGGTCTTGGGCGCTCAGGCCGGCGAGGACATCCTGGACATGTGCGCGGCCCCCGGCGGCAAGACGACGCAGATCGCTGCCCTCACCCAGGGCCAGGCACACCTCACGGCCTGCGAAATGAGCATTCCCCGCGCCGAAAAGCTTGAGGCCAACTTGGGCCGCCAAGGCGCCAAAAACGTGCCCGTCATGCGCATTGACGCACGCGAGCTCGACGAGTTCTTCCGCTTCGACCGTATCCTGCTCGACGCCCCCTGCACCGGCACGGGCACCGTCATCAGCGGCAACGAGAAGAGTCTGCGCGGCCTCACCGAGCAGTTGCTCGGCAAGTGCGCCCGCTCGCAGCGCGCGCTTCTGGACCGCGCCATGGGCGCCCTCAAGCCGGGCGGCACGCTGGTCTATTCCACCTGTTCGATCTTGCCGCAGGAAAACGAGGACGCCCTGCAAGAGGCCCTCGACAAGCACATGGACTGCGAGCTTATCCCCCTCGACGGCACGCCGAGCGAAAGTGAAACGCGCCGTGCCCAGGAAGCTGGCGAAGAGCCGCGCGTCGAGAGCAACGCCCTCACCGAGGCCATCGCCGCCGGCCGCGTCTCGTCCGTCGCCAACGGAATGCCCGGCACGCTGACCATTCCGCCCAGCCGCGACTTTGAGGGCTTCTATATCGCCCTGATCCGAAAACGCAGCTAGCGCACGGATTCAAAACTAAACAAACTATCTCCGTGCGCGCTTGTCCTGCTGGTCACGGTGCTGCTTAAGTGCCTCGCGCTCCTTGCGTTCGGCCCTTTTGCCCTTAATGGCCGTGACCACAAAGTAGATGACCGCGGCGGCAACGATTGCGGCCACACACAGGCCAATCGAGCCAAACATTGCTGTCAATTCCATACCGCGTCACCTCTCTTTTAAACGGGACATTCAAGATAGCACCTCGATACCCGCCACCACAGCTCCTTCACGTTCGCCGACCCTTCGGTCTAACGGATGGCGCGGCGGGGAAAAATCAACTCGTCAAACGATTTAGCAATCGTAGCGCCGGTCGCACGCTGACGGGCGCACAACATAGAAACGGACCGCCATGGATTCTCTCAACGATTTGAACGAGCGCGTCGACGCCTTTGTCGGCACCAGCTCCTTCGATACGCCCGCCGCGACCGACGATCAAGCCCCCATCGATGTGCCCGCCGAGGTTCACGAAGACGTCGTCGCCTCGGTCGACTTCTCCGAGGTTGAGCTTGCAGACGAATTTACCGAGCCCCAGGTGGCCGTAACCCCCAACGGCCTTTTGCCCATGGAGCCGCTGCCCATCGACGGACGCCTGCGCAAGGCGGCCCTCCGTATGCCCGATGAGATCGAGGAGGCCAGCGGCTTTACGCTCTTTGGCCGCCGCATCAAATCGCTCATCTACACCACCGACGTGGCGGTCATCCGCAACTCCAATGCCGACGCCGTGTTTGCCGTCTACCCCTTCACGCCGCAGCCCGCCATTACGCAGGCGCTGCTGACCGTTGCCGAGTGCCCGGTCTTTGTGGGCGTTGGCGGCGGCACCACCACCGGTAAGCGCTCCGTGCAGATGGCGGCCGTTTCCGAGATGCAAGGCGCGGCGGGCTGCGTGGTCAACTCCCCCGCTACTGCCGAGATGGTCGAGCACATCACCAACATCGCCGACATCCCCGTCATCGCCACGGTCGTTCGCTGCGACGACGATGCCCACGCCAAGGTGCGCGCTGGAGCCAAGATCCTCAACATCGCAGCCGGCAAGAACACGCCCCAGGTCCTACGCGAGCTGCGCGAGCACTATCCCAACCTGCCGCTTATCGCGCCAGGCGGCAAGACGCCCGAGAGCATCCGTGAAACCATCGCCGCCGGCGCCAACGCCATCATCTGGACGCCGCCTTCGGCCCAGCAGCTACAGACCGACATGATGCAGCGTTATCGCAAGATGAAGGAAGACGCCACACCTGTCATCTCGCGCGACGACGTGCCCATTATCGACCAGGTCGCCGCCGCCGAAGTCAGCCAGGTCGAGAACATGAATCCCGACGTGCCGATTCCCGACGAAGTCATCGAGCGCGTCGCTTCGATCCACGAGCGCGTCGAGGAGCATCGCGCCAACCGCGGCCTCAAGCCGTCACTGCACGGCTTTTTCTTCCGCGGAAAGAAACGCTAGCCGCAACAGCAAGGACCGCCCCACAAACGTGAGGCGGGCCGTTTTCGTTTGAGCAATCATGCAGCGACGTGATGGAGCAAATTAATCCACGCGCTTGTCGCCCATAAAGAAGAGCGCCACCGTACCAGGTCCGGTATGCGAGCCAATCAGAGTACCGATGTCATTAATCTCAATCTTGCCTTTAAGCTGCGGAACCTGTTCCTCAATCAGCACCGCAACTGCCTCGGCATCCTCGCGGCACGCCGAGTGCGACATGATGCACTTACCCGAATAATCCGCGCCGTCCAGCACGTGTGCCATCATGGTCTTAGCCATCTCGGAAATCGCTCGCTTCTTAGTGCGAATCTTCTCACGTGGCGACAGCTTACCTTCGCAATCGACCGTCATAAGCGGGCAAATCTTAAGCGCCGTGCCGATGATCGCGCTCGCAGCCGAAATGCGACCGCCGCGCAGGTAGCTCGACAGATCGGTCGAGAAGAACCAGTGGTGCAGGTTGAGCTTGTGCTCCTCGATCCAGGCAGCCGTCTCGTCGAGTGAAGCCCCGCTATCGCGCACGTCGGCGGCATATTCCAGCAACAGGCCAAAGCCCGAAGACGCCGCCAGCGAATCGATGACGCGCACTTTGCCGCCCTGGGGATAGCGATCCGCGAGCATCTGCGCCGCAACGCAGGCCGATCCATACGTGCCCGAAATACCCGACGACAACGTCAGATGCAGCACGTCTTTACCCTCGGCAACAAACGGCTCCCAAAACTCCTCGTACTCACCCACGCTCACCTGAGACGTCTTGGGCATGGCGCCCGCGGCAATCTGGGCAAAAAACTTGTCCGGCGTAATCGACTGATACAGATCGTCCGTATAGACAACATCGTCGATCTCGTAATGAAAACACACGACAGGGATATTGCGCGACGCAAAGAACTCACGGGTTCGGTCGGCGGCGGATTCACAGGTCAGGACAAAATCACTCATATGAGGCTCCTTACTCATTGCTGCGCAAATTATCGCACAGTGAGCCTACATGCGGTACATATGTCCACTATTTACCAAATCGAACCAAAAATAGTGAACATCTTTACCACCATCGTCTCCACCGAGCCCACGCATAAATATCTGAGAAAACACCCTCTGTCGTCTCCACCCAACCGACACATCTACCTTCACTAAATCGATTTACCAAACCGTTCAGCCGACAATTCAGCCGCTGGCGCAAAATCGAAACAAAAGCGACGCATACTGATAAACGTTTGACGCTGTTTATCAGTTTTACCAACCCCATCGGAAGGTGTTTCATGGTCGCATTCGATCGCAATCCGCAAGACTTTAAGTATCTGCGCCTGCTGTCGAGACAGTTCCCCACCGAACAATCCGCATTTACCGAAATTATCAACCTCTCGGCCATCCTCAACCTACCCAAGGGCACCGAGCATTTTATGAGCGACGTGCACGGTGAGTACGAAGCCTTTATGCACATCCTCAACAACTGCTCGGGCGTCGTGCGCGAACATGTCGACGAGATCTTTGGCGACACGCTCTCCTTTGACGAAAAGGGCGAGCTGTGTACGCTCATCTACTACCCGCGCGAGAAGATCGACCTGGTCCGCAGCCGGCGCGAGGACTCGCCAACCTGGTACAAGACGATGCTTGACCAGCTCATCATGGTCGCTCGCTCGCTTTCGAGCCGCTACACGCGCTCCAAGGTGCGTAAGGCCATCCCGCGCGACTACGCCTACATCATCGACGAGTTGTTGCACACGCACCCGGACGAGAACAACTATCGCGTGCGCTATCACGAGCGCATCGTGGAGTCCATCCTAGAGACCGCAAGCGCCGACGACTTTATCGAGTCGCTTGCCTCGCTCATCAAGCGCCTGGCCGTCGACCACCTGCACCTGGTGGGCGACATCTTCGACCGCGGCGGCGGCGCTGCCAAGATTATGGACCGCCTGCTCACCTACCATTCGCTCGACATCCAGTGGGGCAACCACGACCTGCTGTGGATGGGCGCTGCGGCCGGTGAGCCCGCCTGCATCGCCACGGTACTGCGCAACAACCTGCGCTACGACAACTACGAGATCCTGGAGAACGACTACGGCATCTCGCTGCGTGAGCTTGTCGCCTTTGCCGATGCCACCTACACCGCCGGCGAGTCCATCACCCCGCTGATCAAGGCCATCAATGTGCTGCTCTTTAAGCTCGAGGGCCAGATTATCCAGCGCCACCCCGAGTTCGATATGACCGACCGTCTGTTACTCGACAAGATCGAGCACGGCACCGGCACGGTCACGCTCGCCGACGGCAGCGTGTGGCCACTCACGACCAACGACTTCCCCACTGTCGATCCAGCGGACCCCTATACGCTCACGCCCCAGGAGCAGCACATCATCGACAAGCTCGTGTCCGAGTTTGTCACCGCCGATCACCTGCATCGCCATATCGATTTCCTCTACACCCACGGCTCGATGTACAAGGTCACCAACGGCAACCTGCTGCTCCATGGCTGCGTGCCGCTCAACGAAGACGGCACCTTTAGCAGCATGAACTGCTTGGGTACCTGGCACGTCGGCCGCGATTATCTCGATTTTTGCGACCGCATCGCCCGCCGCGCCTGGCGCGTGGGCGACCGCGACGCCCTCGACTGGATGTGGTACCTGTGGATCGGCTTTAACTCACCCGCCAGCGGACGCCTGGTGCGTACCTTTGAGCGCGCCTATATCGCCGATAAGAGCACCTGGGTCGAGCCGATGGACCCGTACTTTACGCTTACCAAGTCGCCCTCGGTCTGCGATGATATCATGCGCGAGTTTGGCGTCGCGCCCATGGCATGCTCGCCGACCGGCCACATCATCAACGGCCACACGCCCGTTAAAACCACCAAGGGCGAGCAGCCCATCCGCGCCGAGGGCAAGCTGCTGGTCATCGATGGCGGCTTCTGCCGCGCTTACCATCCCAAGACGGGCATCGCCGGCTATACGCTCATCTCGAGCTCGCGCGGATGCCGTCTCAAGTCGCATCAGGCCTTTACCACCGTCGCCGAAGCGCTCACGCGCAACATCGACATCGAGAGCGAGACGAACCGTTTTGACGAGGCAGACCGTCGCCGCATGGTGAGCGACACCGATACCGGAGCTGCAATTCGCAGCCAAATCCAGGACCTGCGCCAACTGCTCGATGCATATAGAAACGGTGCTATCGAGGAGCGTGCCTAGCCCCGCCCACGGGGATTGGCTAAACTTTCTGGGTTTGTCATCCCCACGGCGCCCCGGCGCCACCCTAAGGCAGGTACCATGCAAAAGCTCCTTGCACAGATCATGAAATTCGGCGTCGTCGGCGTCATTGCCACCGTTATCGACTTTGGCATCATGAATCTGCTCCACTACGGTCTGGGCCTCAACATCCTAATCGCCAACACCAGCGGCTTTATCGTCTCGCTCATCTTTAACTACGTCGCGAGCATGAAGTACGTGTTTGCGCACAAGGAGGGCATGAGCCGCCGCCGCGAGTTCATCATCTTTGTCGTGCTGTCCGTGATCGGTTTGGTGCTCAACGACGGCATTGTGCTGGCGCTCAACGCCGGCCTGGGACTCGAGGCCAATATCGCCAAGATCTGCGCCACCGCGCTTGTCATGGTCTACAACTTTGTGACCCGAAAAATCTTCCTGGAGGGCGACGAGACAAAATAGCTCGAAACCACTGCAGCATTACGGCACCCACGGACGACGCGCACTCAGCGCAGTATCGTCCGTGGGTGTCGCTCGTTTACGGGCAAATTTTCAACGTTTGCGGATTAGCTCTTGAAAATTTGGCGAGTTCATATAGTTCTTGGCAAAGACCTTACGTTTCCCTTGTAAAAGCTCTAAAGTATCCTCTGCTCGATTCATCAACGCATTGGATGTGATTACGTGCGCAAGGCGCTGGCACAACCTCATACCAAGCAGTTCCTCAAGTTTGCTGTCGTGGGTCTTATCTCCTTTGGCATCGACTGGGGCATGCTCATTGCGCTCGTCGAGCTGTTCCACCTCGACTTTTTGATGAGCACCACGGTTTCGTTTATCACGTCCGTCGTGGTCAACTACTGGCTCAGCATGAAGTACGTGTTCGACCACCGCGAAGGCATGAGCCGCAAGCGCGAGTTCACGATCTTCACCATCCTGTCGGTGATCGGCCTGGGCCTCAACGACCTGTACATGTTTGTGGGCGTCACGTTTTTGAGCATCGGCTACCAGGCCATGAAGGCCATCGCCACGTTCCTGGTCACCTGGTACAACTACTTTAGCCGTCGCTTCTTCCTCGAGGGCGCGCAGTCGTAGACGGCCCGACATAATCTCGCTTCGCAGCCGGCTTGCGCCTTCCGCTGTTCGCACGGAGATTGTCCGAAACGGTAGGCTAATCCCCGTCATCTGCAACACTGCGAATCA
>CABSUD010000026.1:0-9603 GCA_902480795.1 uncultured Collinsella sp.
ACCTCAACCCCGCACTGCGTCACAATAGAGCGTTAGATGCGAAAACAACTATTTCGAGGATTGGTGGTCAAATGACCCAGGAGACGGTTACGAACGGCACTGAAGCCCTGTTCACTCGCGAAGGCATGCCTCCCGTTAAGGAAATGGTCCCGTGTGCCCTCCAGCACGTACTGGCATCGTTTGCCGGCATCATTACACCGGCGGTCATCATGGCCGGCGTCTACGGCTTTAATAGCCAGCAGAGCACCGACATCATTCAGGTTGCGCTCATTCTTTCGGCAATCGACACGGCCCTTCAGGCCTTCGCTCCCTTCCGTCGCATTGGCGGCGGCCTGCCCATCGTCATGGGCGTTTCGTTCGCGTTCCTGCCGGCCCTGCAGGCCATGGGTGCCTCGGGCTTTAGCTTTGGTGCGCTGCTGGGCGGCGAGATCGTCGGCGGCGCCGTCGCGGTCCTCTTTGGTCTGGCCTACAGCAAGATTAAGTGGCTGTTCCCGCCCGTCGTGACCGGCACGGTCATCTTCTCCATTGGCGTCTCTCTCTATCCCACGGCCGTCAAATACATGGCCGGTGGCATGGGCACGCCGTTGTGGGGCACCCCGCAGGCATGGTGCGTCGCTCTTATCACCTTCGCCGTGGTCTTTGCGCTCGCCAACTTTGGCAAGGGCACGCTCAAGCTGGGATCCGTGTTCTTTGGCATGATCGTTGGCATGATCGTCTCCATCCCCTTTGGCATGATCGACTTCTCCAGCGTCGCCACCGCTCAGGTCTTCGCCCTTCCCAAGCTTATGCCCTACGCGCTCGAGTTTGATCCCGAGGTCTGCATTACCCTCGCCGTCGTGTTCCCCATGGTTGCCATTCAGGTTATCGGTGACGTCTCTGCTGCTTGCCTTGGTTCCATCGACCGTATGCCCACCGAGCGCGAGCTCTCCGGCGCTATTGTGTCCCAGGGCCTCACCTCTATGGTCGGCGGCCTGCTGGGCGGTCTTCCCACCAGCGCCCTTGGCCAGAACGTGGGCATCATCTGCTCCAACAAGGTCGTCAACAAGTGGGTCTTTGTGATCATTGCGGCCGTCTTTGCCATCGCCGGTCTGTTCCCGCAGCTCTCTGCCGTCCTTTCCGCCATCCCGCAGCCCGTCATCGGCGGCGCGACCGTCGGCGTCTTTGGCACCATCACCATGAACGGCGTGCGCATGTTCACCCGCGAGGGCCTCACGCAGCGCACCACCACCATCGTCGGCACCTCGGTCGTCTTTGGCCTGGGTATTTGGATGGCCAGCGGCTGCCTCGCCGGCGAGGGCATGCCCACCTGGGTGTCCACCGTCATCGGCTCCAACGCTGTGACCCCCACCGCCATCATGGCCATCGTGCTCAACCTGATCCTTCCGCAGACGCCGGTCGTGGCTCAGCATATCGATGCCGCCAAGGATGCCGCTGTGGATCTGGTCCTGCCCGAGAGCAAGAAGTAACCAATTCGGTGCTATTCGCCGGCGGACGCATCGCCTCGTCCGCCGGCGCCATGCGGCGCCAAGCCGCACTTCAAAGGGCTTGTCCCTTTGGTGAAGCGTTGACGGGAGAGGGCCCGTTTCCGGTGTAGGCCGGCGCTTCGCACTTCCGCCATGTCAGAGGTGTCAAACCCCGCCTCTGATGTTGAAGGGAGCATTTATGCTTCTGGTCGCTAACGGTTCCGTCTTTACCCGCAACGCTCAGACTCCGTTCATTCCCAACGGTGCAGTCGCTATTGACGGAGATACGATCGTCGAAGTGGGTCCCGAGCGCGAGCTCAAGGTCAAGTACCCGGATGCCGAGTACGTCGACGCCCAGGGCAACCTCATCATGCCCGGACTCATCAACTGCCACACCCACATCTACTCGGGTCTGGCCCGCGGCCTTGCCATTAAGGGCTGCAACCCCACCAACTTCCTGGAGAATCTTGAGCAGCAGTGGTGGAAGATCGATGACAACCTGACGCTCGACGGCACCAAGGCCAGCGCCTATGCCACGATTCTTGACTCCATCCGCGATGGCGTCACCACGATCTTCGATCACCATGCGAGCTTCTGCGAGATTCCGGGCAGCCTCTTTACCATCAAGGACGCCGCACAGGAGCTGGGCATGCGTTCGTGCCTGTGCTACGAGGTCTCCGACCGCCGCGGTCAGGAAAAATGCGACCAGGCCATTGCCGAGAACGCCGAGTTTGCCCAGTGGGCCGCCAAGGAGCGTCGCGATAACGACAACCACATGATCGCCGCAATGTTTGGCGGTCACGCCACCTTTACGCTTTCGGACGAGACCATGGATAAGATGGCCGAGGCCAACAACGGTCTGACCGGCTTCCACATCCACGTGTGCGAGGGTATGAACGACGTGTGGGACTCCCGCCTCAACCGCGGCGGCATCAGCCCCGTCGAGCGCCTGCTGCAGCACAACCTGCTGGGTCCCGACACCATGCTCGGCCACTGCATCCACGTGACGCCCGCCGAGATGGATATCGTCAAGGAGTCCGGCACCTGGCTCGTCAACAACCCCGAATCCAATATGGGCAACGCCGTGGGCTGCGCCCCCGTGCTCGAGTTCTTCCGCCGCGGCATCCCCGTGTGCATGGGCACCGACGCCTACACCCACGATATGCTCGAGAGCCTCAAGGTCTTCCTGATCATTCAGCGCCACAACGCCGCTATGCCCAACGTGGGCTGGTGCGAGGCCATGACGATGCTGTTCGAGAACAACGCCAAGATGGCGAGCAAGTACTTCGATCGCAAGCTCGGTGTGCTCGAGGCCGGCGCTGCCGCCGACGTCATCGTCATGGACTATAAGCCCTTTACGCCGCTGAGCGAGGAGAACATCGACGGCCACATGCTCTTTGGCATGATGGGCAAAAACTGCCGCACCACCATCATCAACGGCCGCGTCCTGTACAAGGATCGCGAGTTTGTCGGTATCGATGAGGACAAGATCAACGCGTGGACCATGGCTGAGTCCAAGAAGCTCTGGAGCACGCTCAACGATCGCGCCTACTAATTACAAGTAGATTCACGCGCGCCGGATGTTTCGCCGCATCCGACGCGCGTATAGGCGACCTCCGCGGGGTCGCCGGCGCTGTGCTAGCGCTACACCGTATTTGCGCCCGCCGCGCGGTCTCGCCGGGCGTTACAGAGAGGAGCTCATTATGAGCGACATCATGAGGCCGATCCCGTTTTCGCAGCTGATGAACTGGATCATCGCGAAGCACAAGACTCCAGGAGGGTGCGCTTCCCATTTTTGACGAGCGCATCGAGACTCCGTTTGGCCCGGCCGCCGGCCCCAACACGCAGCTTGCCCAGAACATCGTGGCATCCTACGTGGCCGGTTCCCGCTTCTTTGAGCTCAAGACCGTTCAGGTTATGGACGGCGAGGAGCTCTCCAAGTGTGTGAACAAGCCCTGCATCGTGGCGCAGGACGAGTGCTACAACTGCGAGTGGTCGACCGAGCTCGAGGTTCCGCAGGCATTTGCCGAGTACGTGAAGGCATGGTTCGCCTGCCACCTCATCGCCCGCGAGTATGGCCTGGGCAGCCCGGACGGCTTTGTCTTCAACATGTCCGTGGGCTATGACCTGGAGGGTATCAAGAGCCCCAAGGTCGACGCCTACATCGAGGGCATGAAGGACGCCAGCAGCTCCGATGCCTGGAACGAGTGCCGTGCGTGGGCGCTCGCCAACCTGGACAAGTTTGAGCATGTCGACGCCGCGTTTGTCGAGTCCATCCCGGCGCGCGTCTCCGACTCCATTACCGAGTCCACGCTGCATGGCTGCCCGCCGGCGGAGATCGAGCGCATCGCGACCTATCTGATCACCGAGAAGGGCCTCAACACCTACATCAAGTGCAACCCCACGCTGCTGGGCTATGAGTTTGCCCGCCAGCGTCTGAACGAGCTGGGCTTTGACTACATCGTCTTCGATGATACGCACTTCCGCGAGGATCTGCAGTGGGCCGATGCCGTGCCTATGTTCGAGCGCCTGATTGCCCTGTGCGCCGAGCGCGGCCTGGAGTTTGGCGTCAAGCTGACCAACACGTTCCCCGTCGACGTGACGAGAAACGAGCTGCCCTCCACCGAGATGTACATGTCCGGCCGTTCGCTGTTTTCGCTGACCATCGAGGCTGCCCGCCGCATTACCGAGCAGTTCGATGGCAAGCTGCGCATCAGCTACTCCGGTGGTGCCACGGTCTACAACATCCGCGCCCTGTACGATGCCGGCATTTGGCCCGTTACCCTGGCGACCGACGTGCTCAAGCCCGGTGGCTACGAGCGCTTTAGCCAGATGGCCGGCGAGTTTGCCGACCTGGATGGCAAGCCGTTTGCGGGCGTCTCTCTCGACGCCGTGACCGCGATCCAGACCGACTCGCTCACCAACCCGCTCTACAAGAAGCCGCTGCGCCCGCTGCCCGACCGCAAGGTTGCCGGCAAGAGCCCGCTTTCCGACTGCTTTACCACGCCGTGCCGCACGAGCTGCCCCATCCAGCAGGATATTCCCGCCTACCTGGCGGCTGTTGACGAGGGCCGCTACGAGGACGCACTCAACATCATCATCGAGCGCAACGCCCTGCCGTTCATTACCGGCACCATCTGCCCGCATCCCTGCGGCCGTGCCTGCGAGCGTGCGTTCTACGAGCCCGAGGGCGCCCAGATTCGCGCCAGCAAGCTCAAGGCCGCCCGCGAGGCCATGACTGCCGTGCTGCCCAAGCTGCGCGCCCAGGCTATCGCCAACGACGGCGAGCGCAACGTTGCCGTTATCGGCGGCGGTCCGGCCGGTCTGGCGACGGCGTTCTTCCTGACGCGTGCCGGCGTGCCCGTCACCATCTTTGAGGCCCGCGATTCGCTCGGCGGCGTGGTCCGTCACGTCATCCCCGAGTTCCGCATCGCGAGCGACGATATCTCCCACGACGCCGAGCTCTGCCTGGCCTTTGGCGCCAAGGTGCAGCTCAATGCTCGCGTGGAGTCCATCGACGAGCTCAAGGCTCAGGGCTTTACCGACGTTGTCGTGGCCACCGGTGCCTGGATGCCCGGCTCTGCGGGCCTGGGAGAGGGTGCCGAGCTCGACGTGCTGGAGTTCCTCGAGGCCGCCAAGAAGGGCGAGAAGCTCGAGCTGGGCGAGGACGTCGCAGTCATTGGCGCCGGCAACACCGCCATGGATGCGGCCCGCGTGGCCAAGCGCCTGGCTGGTGTGAAGAACGTGCGCCTGGTGTATCGCCGCACCAAGAAGCAGATGCCCGCCGACGAGGAAGAGCTCGATCTTGCTCTTGCCGATGGCGTTGAGTTCTGCGAGCTGCTGGCGCCCAAGGCACTTAACGGCGCCGTGCTGACCTGCGATGTTATGGAGCTCGGCGAGCCGGATGCAAGCGGCCGTCGCAGCCCCGTCGCCACGGGCGAGACCGTCGAGCTTTCCGCCACCACGGTGATCTGCGCCGTGGGCGAGGGCATCGATGCCAGCCTGTACGATGCCGCGGGCGTCGAGCACGACCGTCGCGGCCGCCTTGCCGCCACCTCCACCGGCGTCGAGGGCGTCTGGGCTGCAGGTGACTGCCGTCGCGGTCCTGCCACCGTGGTCGAGGCTATCGCCGACGCCGCCGAGGTCGCCCGTGCCATCGCCGGCGTGGACTTTAACAAGTACGCCGATTGCAACGAGCAGGCTGGCCGCGAGGACACCTGCTACGAGCGCAAGGGGTCGCTGTGCCGCGACAAGCGCAACTGCACCAAGACCCGCTGCCTGGGTTGCGGCTCGGTGTGTGAGGTCTGCTGCGACGTGTGCCCCAACCGCGCCAACGTGGCCATTAAGGTGCCGGGCCTGGCCAAGCATCAGGTCGTCCATGTCGATGGCATGTGCAACGAGTGCGGCAACTGCGCCGTGTTCTGCCCCTACCAGGAGGGCCGTCCCTATAAGGACAAGCTCACCCTGTTCTGGAGCGAGCAGGACATGGAGAACTCCGAGAACGAGGGCTTCCTGGCCGTGGACGAGGATCACTTTAAGGTCCGCGTCGCCGGCACGGTCCGCACCGTCTCGGTCGATGCCGTCAACACCGGTCTGCCCGAGGCCGTCCGCCTGACCATCAGGGCCGTGCGCGACAACTATTCGTACCTTCTTAAGAAATAGGCGAGTCTCTTATGGCCAAATCCATTCAACATCACGTGGCCTACGTTGCCTGCGGAAGCGGCTGTGCTTCCGCAGGCGGCGACGCCCGCTGCAGCGAAGGCTGCATTGGCTGTGGCGCCTGCGTTACGGCCTGCCCCCACGGTGCCATCGCACTGGTCGACGGCGTCGCCCGCGTGGACCGCTCCAAGTGCACGGGCTGTGGCCTGTGCGGCATGGCGTGCCCGCAGCGCGTGATTGCCTTCGTTCCCGGCTACCAGAACATCCTGGTGCGCTGCAACAACACCGATAAGGGCGCCATTGCCCGCAAGATCTGCGACACCAGCTGCATCGGTTGCGGCGTGTGCGCCAAAAAGTGCCCTGCCGGCGCAATCCGCATCGAGGACAACTGCGCACATATCGACGGTGCGGACTGCCTGTCGTGCGGCATGTGCGCCGTCGTCTGCCCGCATGGCGCCATCCACGACCGCACCGGCATCGCCGCCGGCGTGTAGAAGGGAATCGCCATGGCACAGGAATTCACTTTTACCGTTAACGGTGTCGAGCACACGACGACGGAGAATAAACCACTGCTGCGCTATCTGCGCGACGACCTGCACATTCACTCCGCCAAGGACGGCTGCTCCGAGGGCGCCTGCGGCACCTGCACCATCCATGTGGACGGTGCGGCCGTCAAGGCGTGCGTGCTGACCACCGCTCTTGCCGCCGGCCGCAACATCGTGACCGTCGAGGGCCTGCCCGAGGACGTGCGCGAGGCCTTTGTGTACGCCTTTGGCGCCGTGGGCGCCGTGCAGTGCGGTTTTTGCATTCCCGGCATGGTCATGGCGGGTGCGGCGCTCATCGCCGAGGACCCCGAGCCCACTGAGGAGCAGATCAAGTACGCCATTCGCGGTAACGTCTGTCGCTGCACCGGCTACAAAAAGATTATCGAGGGCATCTCGCTGGCCGCTGCGGTGCTCCGCGGCGAAAAGCAGATCGACGAGGACTTGGAGCGCGGTGACGACTACGGCGTGGGCAAGCGCGCCTTCCGTATCGACGTGCGCAAGAAGGTGCTCGGCGAGGGCAAGTATCCCGACGACATTGACGAACTCGATCAGCCGGGCTTGACCTATGCCAGCGCGGTGCGCTCCAAGTATCCGCGTGCCCGTGTGCTCTCCATCGATACCTCCAATGCCGAGGCCCTGCCCGGCGTGGTGGGCATCCTGCGCGCCGAGGACGTGCCGGTTAACCAGGTCGGCCACCTTATCCAGGACTGGGACGTCATGATCGCCCAGGGCGATATCACCCGCTGCGTGGGCGATGCCATCGTGCTGGTGGTTGCCGAGGACGAGGCGACGCTCGAGAAGGCCAAGAAGCTCGTAAAGATTGACTACGAGCCGCTGGAGCCCGTGCGCAACATTGTCGAGGCCAGGGCCGCCGACGCCCCGCGCCTTCACGACAGCTTCTTTGCCTTTGGCAACACGGTGGAGCTCAAGGACAACGTGTGCCAGAGCCGTCACGTGACGCGCGGCGACGCCGCCAAGGCGCTGGCGGAGAGCGCGTTTACCGTGACGCAGCGCTTTACCACGCCCTTTACCGAGCATGCCTTCTTGGAGCCCGAGTGCGCCGTCGCCTTCCCGTACAAGAACGGCGTCAAGGTGCAGTCGACCGACCAGGGTGCCTACGACACGCGCAAAGAGTGTGCCCACATGTTTGGCTGGGACAACGAGCCCGAGCGCGTGGTCGTCGAGACCATGCTTGTGGGCGGCGGCTTTGGCGGTAAGGAGGACGTTTCGATCCAGCATCTGGCCGCGCTCGCCGCCTATAAGTTCCAGCGTCCTGTGAAGTGCAAGCTCACGCGCGCCGAGTCGCTCGCGTTCCATCCCAAGCGCCACGCCATGGACGGCACCTTTACGCTGGGCTGCGACGCCGAGGGCAACTTTACCGGCCTGGATTGCGAGATCAATTTTGACACCGGCGCCTATGCGTCGCTGTGCGGCCCGGTGCTCGAGCGCGCCTGCACGCATGCCGTCGGCCCCTACAAGTACCAGAATACCGACATTCGCGGCTTTGGCTACTACACCAACAACCCGCCCGCCGGTGCGTACCGCGGCTTTGGCGTTTGCCAGTCCGAGTTTGCGCTCGAGAGCCTGATCGACCTGCTGGCCGAGAAGGTCGGCCTGGATCCGTGGGAGATCCGCTACCGTAACGCCATCGAGCCGGGCGAGGTTCTGCCCAACGGCCAGATTGCCGACTGCTCCACGGCGCTGAAGGAGACGCTGCTCGAGGTCAAGGATGCCTACTACGCGCATCCTGGACATGCCGGTATCGCCTGCGCCATGAAGAACGCCGGCGTGGGCGTGGGCCTGCCCGATGCCGGCCGCTGCAAGATTCGCATCGAGGATGGCCGCGCCGTGGTCTACGCCGCCACGTCCGACATCGGCCAGGGCTGTAACACCGTCTTTTTGCAGGACGTTGCCGAGGCATGCGGTCTGCCGCTTCGCTGCATTGCCAATGGCGAGTGCTCCACCGAAAACGCTCCCGACTCCGGCACCACGTCTGGCTCGCGTCAGACGGTCGTGACCGGCGAGGCCGTGCGCGGTGCCGCCTTCCTGCTGCGCGATGCCATGGTTGGCATCGAGGCCGGCAAGCCCGCACCCGATGCTCCCGTGAGCGCGCATGGCGACGGCGTCAAGATTGAGTACGACGACGGTCGCGCCTACCAGCTGCGCACGCAGGAACTCGTCGCCGGCCAGGGCATGCATCCTCGGGATCCCGCGACCGCCATTAAGGCGCTCGAGGGATGCGAGTTTGGCTACGTGTACCTGGAGCCGACCGACAAACTGGGCGCCGACGTTCCCAACCCCAAGAGCCATATCTGCTACGGCTTTGCCACGCATGTGGTCATTTTGGATGATGACGGCCGCGTGAGCGAGGTCTATGCCGCGCACGATTCCGGCAAGGTGGTCAACCCCATCTCCATCCAGGGTCAGATCGAAGGCGGTGTGCTCATGGGTATGGGCTATGCGCTTACCGAGGACTGGCCGCTCAAGGACTGCGTACCCCAGGCAAGGTACGGTACGCTCGGGCTGTTCCGTGCGCCCGAAATACCGGATATCCACGCCATCTACGTGGAGAAGGACGAGCTGCTGCCCGTGGCATACGGCGGCAAGGGCATCGGCGAGATCGCAACGATCCCCACGGCGCCCGCCGTACAGAACGCCTATCGCGCATTTGACGGCAAGCTGCGTCCGGATCTGCCCATGGTGGATACGCCCTACAGCCGCGCTCGTCACCGCGGGTAGGGTAGAGCGCGGACAGCCATTGCTGATGGGCTGTTCGCGCTCAATATCAACTGCATATGCTGCGCCTTTGGCCCCCGGCTCCATCGCGAGCCGGGGCCTTTTGTTTCAAGACTTTAGTCCGCTGGCCGCGCAGCGGCCAGCTTTAAACCACCCGCTACGCGGGTGGAGACAAACGGCTTTACAAAGCCACCCCTCCG
>CABSUD010000027.1:0-9507 GCA_902480795.1 uncultured Collinsella sp.
CCGCGGCCTTTGCTCGCGAAATTATATGAGCGAGTGTTCATACATTCAAATGGGAGGATACGAGTCATGGCCACCGCCGACCCCAAGAAGAAAAAGAAGAAGCGCAAGAAAAAAGAGTCTCTCGAGCATAAGCGCAACCGCATCCTGGTAGCGCTGGGCATTTTTGCCGTGGTGTACGCCCTCGATGAGTTCGGCACCCTCACCGCCGCATTCGGTACCCCGGGCGACATCTACGCCAGCTTTGTGCTGTTCCTCGTACCGTTTTTGATTGCCGGCTACGACGTGCTGCAAAAGGCATTCAATAACATCCGCCGCGGCAAGGCCTTCGACGAGAGTTTCCTTATGGCAGTCGCGACCATCGGCGCATTTGCCATGGTGCTCTTCCCCGATACCGACCCGCACATGGCCGAAGGCGCCGCCGTCATGCTGTTCTACCAGGTCGGCGAGCTGTTCCAGGCATACGCCGTGGGCAAGAGCCGCAAGTCGATCAGCGCCATGATGGACATCGCGCCCGACTACGCTAACGTCGAGCAGCCCGACGGCACGCTCGAACAGGTCTTTCCCGATGACATCGCCGTGGGCACCGTGATCGTGGTCAAGCCCGGCGAGCGCGTGCCTATCGACGGCGTCATCGTCGAGGGCGAAACCCAGCTCGACACCGCCGCGCTCACGGGCGAGTCAGTCCCCCGCCCCGCCAAGTCCGGCGACGATATCATCAGCGGCTGCATCAACATGACGGGCCTCATCCACGTGCGCACCACCAAGCCCTTTGGCGAGTCCACCGTCGCGCGCGTCTTGGAGCTCGTAGAAAACGCCAGCGAAAAGAAGGCGCGCACCGAAAACTTCATCACGCGCTTCGCCCGCGTCTACACGCCCGCCGTCACCGGCGCGGCCGCAGTACTCGCGCTCGGCGGCGGCTTGGTCACCGGCGCTTGGTCCGACTGGATTCTGCGCGGCCTGACCTTCCTGGTCGTCAGCTGCCCGTGCGCGCTCGTGATCAGCGTCCCGCTCAGCTTCTTTGGCGGCATCGGCGGCGCGTCCAAGCTGGGCGTCCTCATCAAGGGCTCCAACTACCTCGAGACGCTCGCCGATGTGGACACCGTCGTCTTTGACAAGACGGGCACCCTCACCAACGGCACGTTCTCGGTGGTCGCGGTGCACCCCGAGGCTGGATATACCGAGCAGTCGTTGCTCGAGGTCGCAGCCCTTGCGGAGTCGTTCTCCGATCACCCCATCGCGCAGTCCGTGCGTGTCGCCTACCAGGGCGAAGTCGACCCTAAGCGCGTTAGCGACTCCGCCAACGACGCGGGCCACGGCGTGACGGCAACCATCGACGGCAAGCACGTCGTCGTTGGCAACGCAAAGATGCTCGCCGCGGCCGGAGTCGAAGCGCCCGATTGCGAGGTCGTCGGTACGATCCTTCACGTGCTGGTCGATGGCATCTATGCCGGCCACATTGTAATTGCCGACACCGTCAAGGCCGATGCCGAGCAGACGATCAGCGACCTGCACGCCGCCGGCGTCAAGCGCACCGTCATGCTCACGGGCGACCGCGAGGAGGTTGCGGCGTCTGTGGCCAAGCAACTTAGTCTCGACGAGTTCCACGCGCAGCTGCTGCCGGGCGCCAAGGTCGAGCGTGTTGAGGCGTTGCTCGCGGCCGAAAGCGGCAAGGGCAAGCTCGCCTTTGTCGGCGACGGTATCAACGACGCACCCGTGCTTACCCGCGCAGACGTTGGCATCGCCATGGGCGCTATGGGCTCGGACGCCGCAATTGAGGCGGCGGACGTCGTGCTCATGGATGACAAGCCGTCCAACATCTCCCGCGCGATCCGCGTGGCGCGCAAGACCATGACGATCGTCTGGCAGAACATCATCTTTGCGCTGGGCGTTAAGCTGCTGATCCTTGTGCTGGCAGCGCTGGGCATCGCCAACATGTGGCTTGCCGTGTTCGGCGACGTAGGCGTGGCGATCATCGCCATCCTGAACGCCATGCGCGCGATGGGTGTCAAGAACCTGTAGCACTCGTGATCCCTCCGGCCACGGCCTGCGCTAACGTTGCTGACGGTTCTTGGGCATCGCTTGCTGGCGGGGTTCCTTGTCTGAGTTGGAGTTAGTTGATGGGGCTACTGGTCCCGATCGCTGTCCCGCGCCTTTGGCGCGGGAGGCGCGCCGCTGCGGGAATGCTAGTCGGTCATTGTTGGCGCCGAAGCACCATCCCGCCTCAGCATCGACCTTAGCTTCTCGAAGCTCTCCTCGCTCAGGCAATGTTCCAGGTGGCAGCCCTCTTGCGAGGCAACCTCAGGCGCTACGCCTGCGTCCTCGAGCAGCCCTACAAAAAAGCAATGGCGCTCCCACATTTGGCGAGCGACCTCCAGACCGCGTTCCGTCAGATGCACATCGCGTTTGCCCATCTCCACGTAGCCGTTGCTCTCCAAGGTCGCCATGGCCTTGGAAACGCTCGCCTTGGTTACGCCCAGGTATTCGGCAACGTCAATCGATCGAACGATGCCTTGGTGCTTCGAGAGCACATAAATAGATTCGAGATAGTCTTCTCCGGATTCACGCAGGGCCATGGGCCGCCTTTCGCGATGGCTTCTAGTTAGCCTTTGGATACTTTCCACGGCTAACTTTACCGCAAAAGTTGCCCATGTCTTACTACTTTGTCTAAAAGTTAGCCGTGTTTCACAAAACGTGCGGGACGAAAACAAAATGGGGACGCCCCGCAAGGAGTGTCCCCAGGCGCCGGGTGCCGGCCCGCAGTTACATCAATCCAAAGTGCTTCGCGGCGTTGTAGATGCCGTCGTCGTCCACGGCAGTCGTCACATAGGTCGCCGCAGCTTTCACCGTGTCCTGTGCGTTGCCCATGGCCACGCTCGTGCCCACGGCGGCAAACATCGACAGGTCGTTCTCGCCGTCGCCAAAGGCAATCGCCTCGCTCGCGTCGATACCAAGCCGCTCGAGCGTCGCCGCCACGCCCAGGTCCTTGCCGCCGTTAGCGGGAATAATGTCGCAGAACAGGTCGCACCAGCGCGTGGTGAGCGAATGCGACACGGCGTCGGTCACGATATGTTCGTCGGCCGGGTCCACAAAGGCGCAGAACTGGTAGACCGGTGCGTCAAAGGCGTGCTCAAACGGCTCCTCGTGGTAGACGATTCCCGCGTTGCTGCCAGCCGTCACCACGCGCTCGGACAGGCGGTTCACAAACGAGTTCTCGCCCTGCATGCACAGCGAGTCGTAGCGTCCCTGCTCCACCTGGTTCACAATCACCGCGACGTCGTCCGAATCGATCGGGCAGCTGCGGTAAACCCCCTCGGCATCAAAGCAGTGCTGGCCCGATAGCGTAATGTACGCATCCCAGCCCAGGTCGAACAGCCAGTCCGGCATCTGGTAGGTCGGACGGCCCGTGGCGATCACGCATGCGATCCCCTGCTCGTGAAAGCTGTCGAGCACCTGCTGCGCCGACGCCGGAATCCGGTGCGTCTTAAAGCTCAGCAACGTACCATCGATATCGAAAAACGCGGCTTTGATCATCCTCGTCTACTCCTCGCCCTCGAGCTTTTCGCTCGCCTCGAGCCACGCCATCTCCAGCTCGTCCATGGCGGCGTGGGCCTCGTCGATCTTTGCCTGCTGCTCGCCCAGCGCCGTGTAGTTGGTGGGGTCGACCTGAGCCATCGCTGCCTCGGCCTCCTCCACGCGAGCGCGCTGCGTCTCCATCTTGCGCTCGAGCGAGCTCACCTCGCGGCGGAGCTTCTGGCGCTCGGCGTTGGACAGGCCGTTGGGCTGACCGCTCGACTTGGGCTTGTCGGCCGAAACCGCCGCGGCGCCGGTGTCGAACGTGCCGGTTTTGGCGCTCGGCGCGCCCACGGGCTCGCCCTCGGCCGTGGCGTTGCACAGGCGCAGGTACTGGTCGACGCCGCCGGGCATATGCGTCAGATGACCGTCAAGCAGCGCCCACTGCTGGTCGGTCACGCGCTCCATGAGGAAACGGTCGTGCGTCACCAGAATCAGCGTGCCCGGCCAGCCATCGAGCAGGTCCTCGACAATCGCCAGCATGTCGGTATCGAGGTCGTTGCCCGGCTCGTCCAGGATAAGCACGTTGGGCTCGTCCAGGATCGTCAGCAGCAGCGACAGGCGACGGCGCTGGCCGCCCGAAAGATCACCGATGCGGCTCCAGAGCTGCTGCGTCGTAAAGCCCAGGCGCTCGCAAAGCTTCTCGGGCGAGGTCTCCTTGCCGTCAATGACGTAATACTTCTTATAGTTGCTGAGCACCTCGCGGATCGTGTCGCCCATGTAGGGCTCGAGCTCCTCGAGCTGCTGCGACAGCACGCCAAAGCGCACCGTCTGGCCAATCTTCACGCGGCCGCGCAGGGGCGCGATCTTGCCCTGAATCACGTCGAGCAGCGTCGACTTGCCGGCGCCGTTCTCACCCAAAAGACCATAGCGGTCGCCCGCACCAATGAGCCAGGTCACATTGGAGAGCACCTGCTTGGGCGCGCCGCCGGCATCCGCATAGCCGGCGTCCACGTCGATCACGTCGATGACCTGCTTGCCCAGGCGGCTCACGGCGAGGCGCTTGAGCTCCAGTTCGTCACGCACGGGCGGCACGTCGGCGATGAGTTCGCGAGCGGCATCCACACGAAACTTGGGCTTGGTGGAGCGCGCCTGGGCACCGCGGCTCAGCCACGCGAGCTCCTTGCGCGCCATGTTGCGACGACGCTCCTCGGTGACGGCGGCCATGCGGTCGCGCTCCACGCGCTGCAGGATGTAGGCCGAGTAGCCGCCCTCGAAGGGGTCGACCCGGCCGTCGTGAACCTCCCACATGCTGGTGCAGACCTCGTCCAAGAACCAACGGTCGTGCGTGACCACGAGCATGGCGCCCTGACCGCGCTGCCAGCGGGCCTTTAAGTGACGCGCAAGCCAGTTGATGGTGCGCATGTCCAGGTGGTTGGTGGGCTCGTCGAGCATGAGCACGTCGTAGTCGCCGATCAGCAGGCGCGCGAGGTCCACGCGGCGGCGCTGGCCACCCGAAAGCTCGCCCACCGTGCCCTCCCAGGGCACATCGCTGATGAGGCCGGCCAGAATCTGGCGCGTACGCGGACTCGACGCCCACTCATACTCGGGCGTGTCGCCCACGACGGCATGATGCACGGTATCAGTATCGGCCAGCTGGTCCTTTTGGCCGAGCAGGCCGATCGTGGTGCCGCGGCGGTGCGTCACGCGGCCGTCGTCGGGCTCCAGCGTGCCGGCGAGCACGCTCAGCAGCGTCGACTTGCCGTCACCGTTTTTACCGACAATACCAATGCGGTCGCCCTCGCCCACGCCGAGCGTCACGCTATCGAAAATATGCTTGGTGGGAAACTCTAGGCTGACGGAATCGCATCCCAAAAGAATCGCCATATGCCCTGCTCCTTCGTAGAAATTCAACGTTGTCCATGATAGCAGCGAAAAGGCAGGCCGCACACGACACAAAAAGGCGGGCCATCTCCCGCAAGAGATGACCCGCCCCTCCAATCAGTCCCGTGGCGACCGTGGCCACCGCGGGCCTCAAGCATGTCCCGGACTAGGAGAACATGCCGGTGAGGTAATCATTCAGCCGCTTATCCTTGGGCCGTTGGAAAATCTCGTCGGTCTCGTCGTACTCGACCATATCGCCCATGTAAAAGAACGCCGTGCGGTTTGACACGCGCGACGCCTGCTCCATGTTGTGTGTCACGATGATGATGGCGCGCTCGGCCACAATCGACGACATAAGGTCCTCGATCGCCAGCGTCGAGATGGGGTCGAGCGCCGAGCAGGGCTCGTCAAACAGGATCACGTCGGGGTTGAGCGCCAGCGTGCGCGCGATGCACAGACGCTGCTGCTGGCCTCCCGAAAGCGCGTAGGCACTCTTGTCGAGCTTGTCCTTGACCTCGTCCCACAGCGCCGCGCCGCGCAGACTCTCCTCGACCATGCGGTCGAGCTCGTCGTGGTCGGTGATGCCGTGGCGCTTAGGCGCAAACGTGATGTTGTCGCGAATGGACTTGCGGAAGGGGTTGGGCTGCTGGAACACCATGCCAATGGACCTACGCAGCTCGTAGGTGTTCTCGGTCTTGGTGTTCACGTTGCGCCCGCGGTAGTTGATCTCACCCTCCACGCGGCAACCGTGAATCTCGCGATTCATCAGGTTGAGGCTGCGCAAAAAGGTCGACTTACCGCAGCCCGAAGGCCCGATGAGCGCCGTGATCTCGCCCTTGTGAAAATCAAGCGACGTATTGTGCAGCGCATGGTGGTCGCCATAGTACACGTTGACGTCCTTGGTGGAGAGCACGACCTCGTCGCTCACGGCCTTGCCGCCCACGCGAACGCGTTTTTCGCTCTCCCCCACACTCGACAGAAAGTCCTGGGTCTCGGACGTGGCCGCCTCGGTTGCGGGCGTTGCATTCATCTCGCTCATTCGGCCGTCATCTTCCTTGCCAGTTGCTTGCCCACGATACGGGCAACTATGTTAAACAGCAGCACGCAGATCATCAGCAGTGCAGCGGTACCCCAAACGATCTGCTGGGCCTCGGGGCTGCCCTCGCCGTAAATCTTGTAGATGTGCACGGCGAGCGACTCACCGGGGCGGAACACGTTCCAAGCGCAGGTGGGGCTCGACAGGTTAAAGCTCAAGAAGTTCAAACGCACCGGCGAGCTCATGCCCGAGGTAAAGAGCAGTGCCGCGGCCTCGCCAAACACGCGGCCGGCCGAAAGCACGATGCCGGTCACGATGGCAGGCATGGCCTCGGGGATCAGGATGTGCAGCGTGGCCTCCCAGCGGGTAAGGCCCATGGCCAGGCACGCATCACGCTGGGCCTGTGGCACGTCCTCGAGCGCCTGCTGAATCACGCGCACCAGAATGGGGATGTTGAACATGGTGAGCGCGACGGCGCCGGAGATGATGGAGTACTTCCAGCCCAGCTGCACCGAGAACACCAGAAAGCCGAACATGCCGACGACAATGGAAGGCAGCGAGGACAACGTCTCGATGCCAGTGGAGGCGATGTCGCGGATAGGGCCGTTCGGCGCGTACTCAACCAGGAAGACCGCTCCGCCCAGGCTGATGGGTACCGAGATGACCAGAGTGATCAGCAACAGGTAGAACGAGTCGAACAGCTGGTAGAGCACGCCGCCCTGGGTTCCGTTGGCGCGCGCGGGCTGCGTGAGAAATCCCGGCTGGAACAGCGTCGAGATGCCCTCAAACAGGATATAGGCCACCATGGAGACGACGATGAGCATGACGGTGGCGACGATCGCCGTCAGCACGCCCGTGGCGATGCGGTCCTGCTTTTGGACACGCCCGAGTCTCGCCTCGTCGATATGGATGCGCGTGCTAGCCACGAGCCTTCGCCCCCTTGCGGCCGATAAGATGGATGATCAGGATGAAGATGAGGCTCATGCCCATCAGCAGCAGACCGAGTGCCCACAGGACGTCGTCCTGGGCCGAGCCCTCGGCGTAGACCGCCATGGACGTGGTGAGCGTGGTGGTGATGGTGGACGCCGGCGACAGCAGCGACGTCGGCATGGCCTCGATGCCGCCGATAACCATGCGCACGGCGAGCGTCTCGCCAAAGGCGCGGGTCATACCCAGGATGACCGCAGTCATGAGCGACGGCATGGCAGACTTGAGCACCACGTGCCAGATGGTCTGCCAGCGGGTGTAGCCCAGTGCGAGCGAGCCCTGACGGTAGCTGTCGGGCACGGCACGCAGGCCATCGACCGAAAGCGTGGTCATCGTCGGCAGGATCATGACGGCCAGCACGATGGCGCCGGGCAAGATGCCCAGACCCGTGCTCACATGGAAAACGCTCTTCATAAGGCCGACGACCACGTGAAAGCCAATAAGGCCAAAGACGACCGAGGGAATACCGGTCAAAAGCTCAATAAGCGGCTGAAAGATCTTGGAACCAAACTTAGGGCTAATCTCGACCGCAAAGATGGCAGAGCCGATGGCGATGGGCAGCGCGATGAGCGTGGAGAGCACCATGACCGCAAACGAGGTGACGATCAGGGGCAGGGCGCCGGTGTAGGGCAGGCCGTTTTTGGCCGTGTTGGCCAGGTCCCACTTGGTGCCGGTGAAGAACTCGACGACCGAGACGCCGTCCTTGATAAAAGCCGAGAGGCCCTTTTGGGCGACCATAAAGATGAGCGCGGCAACGACAAGCGTCACGAGCGCAACGCACGCGCCCGTGACGCCCAGGCCCACGTTCTCAAGGTCGCGCTTTGGCAGCTGTTTTGCCATTGCAAACCTTTCCGGGGCGATTACTTATTTAGCGGAGACCTTGCCGCTGGCGTCCTTGACGACCTTCATGGCAGAGACGGGGATGAAGCCCTGCTCCTCGACGAGCTTGCCCTGGACGTCGTCGGAGAGCATAAACTCCAGGAAGGCCTTGGTGGCCTCGTCGGCGTCCTTGGAGCAGTACATGTGCTCGGTCGCCCAGATCTTGAAGGAGTCGTCGGTGACGTTCTTGCTCTTGGGCTCGACGCCCTCGACCTTGATGGCGTTGAACTTGGAGTCATCGAAGTGCGAGAAGTCGAGGTAGGAGATGGCGTTGTCGGTGCTGCCCATCTGAGTCTGGACGTCGCCGGACTTGTCGAGCTCGGCGTCGCCCTTAAAGTCGACGGCCTCGTCGCCAAAAACGGCGGCCTCGAAGGTGGCACGGGTGCCGGAGCCAGCCTTGCGGTTGAGAACGACGATCTTGACGTCGTCGCCGCCGACCTCCTTCCAGTTGGTGATCTGGCCGGAGAAGATACCCTTGAGCTGCTCGAGGGACAGGTCGTCGACCGTCACGTTCTTGGAGACGACGGGACCCATGCCAACGACGGCGACCTCGTGGTCGACGAGATTCTTGACCTGGTCGGCCTCGAGCTTGGTCTCGGCGAAGACGTCGGAGTTACCGATGGTGACGGTGCCAGCGGCGACAGCGGTCAGACCCTTGCCCGAACCGTTGCCCGAGCCGGAGATGGAGACGTCGGGGTTGGCATCCATGAACTTCTCGGCAGCAGCCTCGACGAGAGCCTGGAACGAGGAGGCACCGTCGTAGGTCACCTCGCCGGAGACGGACTCGGCAGCGGCGGCGCTACCCTTGTCGGCGGCACCGGAGGCACCTGAGCCGCCGCACCCAACGAGACCGAGACCGACGATGCTGGCAAGACCACCAGCGAGGCCGAGGAACTGACGACGAGAATAAGCCTGATCGAGCATGATCTTCCTTTCATACATGCGACTCGCGGGCACCCTGCCCGCTTTGCTGTTTGGAAAGATACGGCCTCGATCGGGCGACGACCGCCTTATCTGCGGTTTCTTACGGCCATTTGATAGACCCTTACCGCAAGCGCGGCCCAGCCTTTACAAACGGATAACAATCCAGCGCCGAACATGGCGCACCTTTTACACCAATAAAAACAAAGTTGCGGTGAAATAGTTCCTGTTTGGCCATCAAATGGCCCATTCTAGGCACTATTGCATCGCAACTTAGTGTGGGAAATAGC
>CABSUD010000028.1:0-9428 GCA_902480795.1 uncultured Collinsella sp.
AACTGACCCAATACGAGCGTCTGGCGGGTACGCTGCGCGACCGCATCGCCGCCGGCACCTACGCCCGTGGAGACAAGCTGCCGTCCGAGATGGAGCTCATGGACGAATCGGGGCTGTCGCGCAGCACCGTGCGCCACGCCCTTAAGGTTCTTGTTGATGAGGGCCTGGTGCGCACCGAGCGCGGGCGTGGCGCCTTTGTGGCCGACACGCCGGCGCTCCACGAGAACAACCTGGTGTTTTCGAGCTACACGGCACAGGTGCAGGGTCAGGGTATGAAGCCCACCACGCGCACCGTGGACTCGGGCTTTGCCAAGGCGGCCGGCAGCATAGCTAAGTTCTTTGACGCCGCCGTGGGCAGCAAGCTCGTCAAACTTGTCCGCCTGCGCTACCTGGACGACGCGCCGCTGTGCCTGGAGACCACCTACCTGCCGCCAAGCTTCGAGACGCTCATCGATCGCGATATCAACGGTTCGCTCTACGCGACGCTGCGCCAAGAATTCCATCGCGCGCCAGCACAGGGACATAAGACCTTTGAGGTGTGCTATGCCTCGCAAAACGAGGCGTTTTTGCTCAACGTCGAGCGCGGGCAGGCGCTGATCCTGATCACCGACTACGTCTACGACACCGACGGCCGACCGCTCCATGTCTCTAAGCGCATCCAACGCACCGACCGCGCCAAATACACCGAGCCAATCGGCTAACCTGCCAAAATAAACCTGTCCCTAAATGGTAGGTTTGGGGAGGTCGGGGAACCAGGTTGGTTTGGGTTGGTTGGACGTGCGCTCGGCCAGGACCAACTCCATCCAGCACATGTCGTACCAGCGGCCAAACTTTTGGGCACAGCGATCGAAGGCGCCCACCAAGCGATATCCCATATGGGCATGGAAGTCCTGGCTATTGTGCGTTAGATACTCGTCGTCCTTGTCGTGCGGCACGGCGATGAGCGCGCACATATTGGTGATGCCCATCGCGATTAGGCACTGCTTGAGCGCATCGTGCAGCTTGCGACCCAGCCCGCCATGGCGCACATCGCGTGCCAGGTAGATCGACGTCTCGACCGACCAGTCGTATGCCTCGCGGCTGTTAAGCGGACTCACGTAGGCATAGCCTACCGGACGCCCGTCCAACTCCATCACCAAATACGGATAGCGCTTGAGCGTACGCTCGATGCGCCCGGCGAACTCCTCAACGCTCGGCACCTCGTATTCGCAGGTAATCGCCGTCTGGCGCACATACGGCTCATAGATGGCAAGCAACGCCGGCGCATCATCGGGCGTCGCCAGGCGAATCGTCGGCTCGGACATCTCGGTCATACAACCCTTCTCCCCAAAAGCAAAGGCCGCCCTGCGCCAAACCCAAGCGCAAGGCGGCCCCCGTCATCATGTCAACTTACAGGACAGCCGCCAGCGCGTCGATGTCCTCCTGCGTCGTGGCCCAGCTGGTGCAAAAGCGCACCACAGTGTGGGCCTCGTCGTACTTTTCCCAGTACTCGATCGCCGCATGCTCGCGAATGCGGGCCATATCCTCGTTGGGCAGAATCACGAACTGCTGGTTGGTCGGCGTCTCCAAGAAGAACTGGTAACCGTGCTCGTGCAGCACGCGGCGCAGCGCCTGAGCCGTCTCGATCGCCTGTCGACCAATCTCAAAATACAGGCCATCGGTAAAAAGCGCCTCAAACTGGACGCCCGTCAGGCGGCCCTTGGCCAACAGCGCGCCGTGTTGCTTAATGCGCGGAATGGGGTGCGCCGGGGCGTGCATGCCGCAGAACACCACGGCCTCGCCGCAGAGCGCGCCGCACTTGGTGCCGCCGATGTAGAACACGTCACACAGCTGCGCCAGCTCGGGCAGGGTAATGTCGCACTCATCGGCCGCCAGCGCATAGGCCAGGCGGGCGCCATCCACAAACAGCGGAATCTGGCGCTTCTGGCACACCGCATGAATCGCCGCGAGCTCGGCCTTGGAGTACAGCGTGCCGTACTCGGTCGATAGACTCACGTACACGGCGCCCGGGAACACCGTGTGCTCGTAGCTCTCATTTTCGTAGAACACCTGGATATAGCTCTCGAGGTCCTCGGCGTGCATCTTGCCCTCGTAGCCGGGGATGGTGAGCACCTTGTGGCCGCCAAACTCAATGGCGCCCGCCTCATGGCAGGCGACGTGGCCAGTCTCGGCAGCAACGACGCCCTCGTAGGGCGCAAGCAGCATATCAATCACCGTCGCGTTGGCCTGCGTGCCGCCCACCAGAAAAAACACGTCGGCATCGGGGGCCTGGCAGGCCTCGCGAATAAGTTGCTTGGCACGCTCGGTATGCGCATCGGTACCGTAGCCGGGCTGCGGCTCCATATTGGTGTCGATAAGCGCCTGCAGCACTGCCGGATGTGCGCCGTGGGAATAGTCGTTGTTAAACGCGAGCATGGCAATCCTCTCTTACCGGGTATCGGCCAGATGATTCAAACGGAGCTATTGTACGCCGCCCGGATAGGCAATGCGCGCGGCAAGACACTCAAGCGCCAGCACCAGGGCAAAGCCGCAGCTCACGTCGCTCAAAAAGTGTGCGCCGATCACGATGCGGCCAAACGCGACGAGCGCCGCGACCACAGCCGCCGTCCAAAAGACCACCCGGCGGCGCGACGGCTTTTCCTTAAAGGCCGCCGCGGGAAGCCCGGCGAGCATGAGGCCAATCGCCGCGTGCGCCGTGTGTCCGCTCGCAAACGACTTGAAACCGTCCTTGATCACGCCGGCGGCGATATAGGCCCACTTGTCGGGGTTGCCGATTACCCACCACGGCTGAAACTCGAGCCCCTGCGTCACCTCGATCACGCGCATGCGCGGGCGCGACCACAGCGGCTTGACGATCACGTTGAGGATAATGGCCTGAGCGACCCACACGGCAAGCACCATCAACGCCCAGCGCGTGAGCTCGTCGGGCTCGGTCGCGCGCGTGAGGCGATAGACGACAAGGTTAGCGGCGATGACCAGCACAAACGTCAGCACCAACTGAACCGCGATGAGTTTGCCGCCAACCCGCAGGGACGAAACGATCTCGTAGCCGGCCAGGCCAACGTTGACGAGGATGCCGAGCACGGCGAGCCATTTGCTCCCTCTGGAATCGGGGCGTGCCGAGCGCACGAGCATAACGCCCGCGATGCTCGCCGTCAGCTCGAACGGCAGCTCGCCGGCCGCCTCGATAAAGCGGCCGTACATGCTGCCGACGTTGAACAGCGCGCTCGAGATCTGATAATCGAAGAAACTGCCCACGCCCAGGCAAAGGCACAGGACAACCGCGATAATGGCGACATCTTTCTTATAGATGTATCCGAACATGCTTTCCTTTCGGTCGGGCGAAGGGTCGACCCGCAACGTGGTGGGGCAAAGATAGCTTTGTCCCATAAATACCCTTACAGGTTGAGCATAAGTGAGCGAAAACGTTCCATTTGTGGCAAGGTGGCCCGAAGGAGGAGGGAAGCGTACTTGCGTACGCGACCGACGAGTGAGGGTCAGATTGCCCAAATGGAGCGTTTGCAGCGTCGACCCGTTAGTCGTCGTCGCTGGCACCCAACTGCTGCAGCAGCATGAGTGCCGCGGACACCGGGCCGATGCCGTCGTTGGCGTCGAGGCCGCGACCCAGGCCGCTGCCCGCGCCGGCGCCCGCCTTGTAGGGCACCGACAGCTTGCGGCTCTTGGGGAAGTTCACCGCGCCATAGCGGGTCTTAAGCTCAAAGGCCACCTTTTTGGGCACGTCGACGCCCAAAAAGGTGATGCGACCGCCACTGAGCGTGACGCTCTCGAGCCCCAGGCGCTCGCCGCGAATGCGGATGCGCGCGCGATTGAACAGGTTGAGTCCCGCCAACGGCAGCTCGCCATGCGCGGCTTCGGTCTCCTCCTGCACCTCATCGATGCTCTCCAAGTCCTCGGCCGCCGCGAGTTTGCGGTACACGAGCACGCGCTGGTCCACCGCCGGCATGTACTCCTCGGACAAGAAGTAGTCGGCCGGCAGGTTAATACCCACGCTCGCCGCCTCCACGCCGGCATCGTCGTCGCCGCGCGCCTCGGCCACGGCCTGTCCCAGCATCTGCGTAAACAGGTCAAAGCCCACGCTCGACAGGTTGCCGTGCTGCTCGGCTCCCATAAGCGAGCCGGCGCCGCGAATCTCCAGGTCGCGCATGGCGATGCGCATGCCGCTGCCCAGGTCCTGGAACTCGGAAAGTGCGGTCAGGCGCGCCGTCGCCTCCTCGGTGAGCGGCAGCTCGCCCGGGAACATAAAGTACGCGTAGGCCTGCGTGGCAGAGCGGCCCACACGGCCCTTGAGCTGGTAAAGCTGTGCCAGACCCAGGCGCTGCGAGTCCTCGATGATCAGCGTGTTGGCCGTTGCGTTGTCGATGCCGCTCTCCACGATGGTCGTGGCGATGAGCACATCGATCTTCTTGGTCGCGAACTCGATCATCACGTCCTCGACCTCGCGCGGGCTCATCTTGCCGTGCGCCACGCCCACACGCGCCTCGGGCGCGGCCTCGTGCACGCGCGCCACGGCGTCATCGATGGTCTTGACGCGGTTGGACACGTAGTACACCTGGCCGCCGCGACCCACCTCCAGGCGAATCGCCGCGCTCACCACGTCGGGGTCGTACTCCCCCACGTGCACGATCACGGGGCGGCGCCCGGTCGGCGGCGTGGTGATCAGGCTCATGTCGCGCACGCCGCTCGTGGCCATCTGCATGGTTCGCGGAATCGGCGTTGCCGAAAGCGTGAGCACGTCAATCTGCTCGCACAGGTTCTTGAGCTGCTCCTTGTGCTGCACGCCAAAGCGCTGCTCCTCGTCGATGATCACCAGGCCCAGGTTCTTGGGGTTCACATCGGCCGAAAGCAGGCGGTGCGTGCCGATGAGCACATCGATCGTGCCCTCGGCAAACGCCTTGAGCGCGCGCTTCTGCTGCGCCGGCGTGCGGAAGCGGCTGAGCACCTCGACCTCGAGGCCAAACGGGGCAAAGCGCTCAAAGAACGTCTCGTAGTGCTGCTGGGCCAGAATGGTTGTGGGACAGAGCACCATGACCTGACGGCCGGAGTCCACACACTTAAACGCCGCACGCAGGGCGACCTCGGTCTTGCCAAAGCCCACGTCGCCGCACAGCAGGCGGTCCATGGGCTTGGGCGCCTCCATGTCGGCCTTAATATCGGCGATGGCCTCCAGCTGGTCGCGCGTCTCGTCGTAAGGGAAGCTCTCCTCCATCTCAATCTGCTCGGGCGTGTCGGGCGGGCAGGCGATACCGGTAATCGACGAGCGGCGCGTATACAGGTCGACCAGGTCAAACGCCAGCTTTTTGGCGTTCTTGCGCGCCTTGTTGGTAGCGCGCGTCCAGTCGGCTGTGTTGAGCCTGGTCAGGCGCGGCTTGTCGCCGTCGGGGCCAACGTAGCGCGTGATGCGGTCGACCTGCTCGAGCGGCACGTAGAGCTTGTCGCCATCGGCATATTCCAGCAAAAAGTAGTCGCGTTCCTTGCCGCCCACTTCCTGGCGCGCGATCTCGCTAAAGAGCGCGATGCCGTGGGTAGCGTGCACCACGTAATCGCCCGGCTTAAACGGGAACGTGATCTGCGTAATGTCCACCTTGCGGCGACTGCGCGCGCGATTGGCGTCCATGCGGGCGTTGAGGTCGGCAATCGAGAACACGGCCAGGTTGGCGTCGGGCACCACCACGCCCTGCGGCAGGGCGGCATCGACAAAGGTCACGCGCCCGCGCGAGATGGTGGGCACGGCGGCACCGGCGGCAGCCTGGGCAGCACCCGCCTCGAGCGAGCGGGCGTTGAGCGCGTCGGCGCGGCGCTCGCGAATCGAGGCGTGGGCCTCCTGCCGGGCAGCACGGTCGGCAGAATCCGCCGCCGCCACGCGTACGCGCTCGCCAATAACGCCGGCGTTTTCGGGGGCTGCCGTCAGCGACTCCTCAAAGGTAATGCCCTCGTCGCCAAAGGTGAGCTCCATCGACTCGCGCGCGCCGCGGTCGGGAATGGCAAACACGCAGGCGTAGCGCTTGCCCACGACTTCCTGAATGCGCGTCATAAAGCGATTGTCCGAGCCCGCGATGGCCGGCTGCTCAATCTTGAGCTCAGCCGTCACCGCACCGCCGGCACGGATCAGGCTCACGTAGTTCAGGCGCTGCTGAGCACCAAAATCGAGTTGCTGGGCGCGCACATACAGGCCGTCCAGGCGATCGACCCCCGCCTCGCCGGCACGGGCCTCGATATCCTCGTAGGCGCGCAGGCAGTCGTCGAACAGCGAGCGCGGCTCGGACAGAACCACGAGCGCACGGCCGCCAATGTACGCCAGCGGGCTCACGGTCTGGCCGTACATCACCGGCAAAAAGCGGTCGAGCTCGGGCGTGACGATGCGCGCATCCACCATCTCGAGCAGCGCCGCCAGCTTGCTGTCGTCCTGGCTGGCACGGTAGAGCGCCACGTGCATGTTGTGGACGGCATCGTCGGTAAGCGCCAGCTCGCGGCAGGGGAAGATCTCGATACTGTCCTCGTTGCCGATGGTTTGGCCCGTGGAGCTCACCATACGGCGGATGCGGTCAATCTCATCGCCGAAAAACTCAATGCGCACGGGCGCTTTCTCTTGTGCGGGAAACACCTCGACGGTGTCGCCGTGAACGCGGAACAGACCGGGCGCATCGGCGGCACCGGCATTGGTGTAGCCCATGCCCACCAGGCGCTGCGGCACCTCGTCAAAGGGAATCTCCTCGCCCACCGCAAAGGTCGTGGACTCCCAATAGTGGCTCTCGACCGGCGGCACGCAACGCAGCAGCGCGCGAGCCGAGGCGACCATGATGCAATTGTCTCCGCGCACGATGCGTCCCAGTGCCTCGCAGCGCTGCGCCACCACGGCATCGTCGGGCGCCTGCTCGCGCCACGGATAGTCCTTGCGCTCGGGAAAACGGCACACGTGCGCTAGGCCCACGTAGGCGGCAAGGCTGCGCGCGGCGCGATCGGCCGCATCCTCGCCACTCACAATGTAGACCGTGGGACGCGGGCGGCGCGCAAACTGGGCGGCCGCCATAAGCGTGCGGCCCGACTGCGACACAGCCAGCGTCACGTCCTCGCCGGCATCGAGTCCGGCCTCGACGGTCTGCAGCGCCTCGGCAGTGTAGAGCTGCGCGGCTATACGGTGAATGAGCATGCTGTTCCTCCGGCATTGCAACGCCAAAAGCCCGCCGGGGCAAGCTCGGCGGGTCGTACGTCAAATACATTGTCTGTCATGGTAGCGCATGGAGAGGACTCCGGCTCAAGGGCAGACCCAGCCCCGCAAAAAACGCCAGACGAAGATGTGTTCCGCCCTACCCCGCTACGCGCACGCTGGGGCACAAATCTGCCAGCGGACACTCGTCACACTTGGGTTTGCGGGCGTCGCAGATCTCGCGACCGAAGGTGATCCACTGATGGTTGACCGACTCCCAATACTCGTGCGGCAAAATCTTGAGCAAATCCTGCTCGGTCTTGAGCGGCTCCTTGGCATGCGTCTTGGGACTCAGCATCAGGCGGTGCGCAATGCGGTTGACGTGCGTGTCCACCGCAATGCCCTCCACGATGCCATACCCCACGTTGAGCACGATGTTCGCCGTCTTGCGTCCCACGCCCGGCAGCTTCACGAGTTCCTTCATGTCGGCCGGCACCTCGCCGCCATAGTCGGCGACGATCATCTGCGCGGCCTCCACGGCATGCTTGGCCTTGCTCTTGTAGAAGCCGAGTGACTTGATGGTGTCTGCCACGTCAGCCACGCTCGCCCCGGCCATGGCCTCGGGCGTGGGCCACTGGGCAAACAGCCTCGGCGTCACCTTGTTGACCTGCGCGTCGGTCGTCTGAGCCGAGAGCAGTACCGAGATAAGTAGCCTAAAGGGATTCTCGTGGTCCAAAAAGCACTCGACCGGGCCATAGCGACGGTTAAGGCGCTCGCACACCTCGATGGCGCGCTCGCGCTTGGCGGCATTGGTCTCGCGTGGCATAACGACTCCTCGGCTCGACGGCACAATAAACTTATGGGCACAATTGTCCCACGTCCGAGACGCTTACGCCTCCAAGAATGCGCCGGTCTGACGGCTCCACAGGCTCGCGTACTCGCCACCCGCCTCGACGAGCTGCGCATGCGTGCCGTCCTCGACGATCTCGCCATCGGCCAGCACCACAATGCGGTCGAGCGCCGCCACGGTGGACAGGCGGTGCGCCACCACAATGGAGGTGCGTCCACGCATCAGATTTTCGAGCGCCTCCTGCACCAGCGCCTCGGACTCGCTGTCGAGGGCAGAGGTCGCCTCGTCGAGCACTAGAATCGGCGCGTCGGTTAGGATGGCACGGGCGATAGCCACGCGCTGACGCTGGCCGCCCGAGAGCTTGACGCCGCGCTCGCCCACCATGGTGTCAAAACCACGGGGCAAGCGGTCGATAAACTCCAGGGCGTTGGCCAGGCGCGCGGCCTCGCGAATCTGCTCATCAGTGGCGTTGGGACGACCGTAAGCAATGTTTTCGCGAATGGAGCGGTGGAACAGCAGCGCCTCCTGCGGCACGTAGGCAACCTGGCGGCGCAGGCTCTGCTGCGTGCAGCGCGAGACATCCTGACCGTCCACGAGCACGCGGCCGCCCTGGACATCGTCCAGGCGCAGCAGCAACTTGGTGAGCGTCGTCTTACCCGAGCCCGATTTGCCCACCAGGCCCACGCGCTGGCCCGCCGCCACATGAAGTGTCAGGTCATCGAACACGCTCTCGCCCGCCGCAGCGTCACGGTACGCAAAGCTCAGGTGCTCAAAATCAATCGCGCCCTCGGTCACTTTGAGCTCAGGGGCGTCCGGGTCGTCTGCCACCAAACATGGCTCGTCCAGCACGCGCGTCATCTCGGCCGCATCGCCCAAAGCGCGGTTGATGCGCTGCATCATGGAACTCACGTAGTTCAGGCGCATGGTGAGGTTATAGGTGTAGGTAAAGATCATGACGAGCGAGCCGGCCGAGATGCCAAACCACGCGTTGCCGCCCGCCACGAACACACTCACCACGGCCATAGTGATGACGATAAGACCCGAGGTCGTAAAGTTGCGCTGCATCATGGCGTGCATCGAGACCGTCTCGGCATCGCGCGCGGCTCGATCGGCGGCGTCGAACAGATCGCGTTCAAAGTCCTCGCGCCCGCAAGTCTTGACGGCCAAGATGTTCGTGACCGCGTCGGACAGCACGCCCGACAGCTTGTTCTGCGCGGCGGACGTCGCGGCCGAAAGCGGCATGATGCGCTTGTACATAAGCCAGACAAACGCGATGTAGACGACCATGATGCACACTAGGATCACGGTAAACGTCGGCACCACCGGGGCGAGTGCGGCCACGGTGCAGATGACCGAGGTGATGGTGGGGATGAGCGAATACACCGTCACGTCGACAAGACACGTGTAGCCGCT
>CABSUD010000029.1:0-9320 GCA_902480795.1 uncultured Collinsella sp.
ACGGCGACAGCGCAGGCGACGGTGGCACCGACCATGGGGTTGTTACCCATGCCGATGAGACCCATCATGTCGACGTGCGCAGGCACGGAGGAGGAACCGGCGAACTGGGCGTCGGAGTGCATACGGCCCATGGTGTCGGTCATGCCGTAAGAGGCAGGGCCGGCGCCCATGTTGTCCGGGTGCAGGGTACGGCCAGTGCCGCCACCAGAAGCGACGGAGAAGTACTTCTTGCCAGCCTCGAGGCGCTCCTTCTTGTAGGTGCCAGCGACGGGGTGCTGGAAGCGCGTGGGGTTGGTGGAGTTACCGGTGATCGAGATGTCGACGTTCTCGTGCCACATGATGGCAACGCCCTCGCGGACGTCGTCGGCGCCGTAGCAGTTAACGGCGGCGCGGGGACCATCGGAGTAGGGGATGGTCTCGACGACCTTGAGCTCGCCCGTGAAGTAGTCGAACTGGGTCTTCACGTAGGTGAAGCCGTTGATGCGGGCGATGATCTGAGCAGCGTCCTTGCCCAGACCGTTGAGGATGACGCGCAGCGGCTTCTTGCGAGCCTTGTTGGCGTTCAGAGCCAGGCCGATAGCACCCTCAGCGGCAGCGAAGGACTCGTGACCGGCCAGGAAGGCGAAGCACTCGGTGTCGTCGGAGAGCAGCATAGCGCCCAGGTTGCCGTGGCCCAGACCGACCTTGCGGTCCTCGGCGACGGAGCCGGGAACGGTGAAGGCCTGGATGCCCTCGCCGATGATGGCGGCAGCCTCAGAAGCGGACTTGGCGCCACGCTTGACAGCGAGAGCGCAACCGAGGGTGTAGGCCCACTCGGCATTCTGGAAGGCGATGGACTGGGTGTTGTTGACGATCTCACGCGGGTTGAAGCCCTTGTCGGTGCAGATCTGCAGAGCTTCCTCGAGGGAGGCGATGCCGTTGTCGGCGAGGCACTTGTTGATCTTGTCAGCGCGGCGCTCGTAACCTTCGAACGTAACAGTCATAGTTATTTCCCTCCCTTTCTACTCGTGAACCGGGAACACGCTGGCGACGGAGTGAGTCTCCTCGTCGGTGCGCGGGTCGATGTACTTGGCAGCGTTCTCCCACTGACCATAGTGGCCCATAGCGCCAGCGATGGCCTCCTCGGGGGTCTTGCCGGCCTTAACGGCGTCGGTGAACTTGCCGAGGTTCAGGAACTCGAATGCGATGATCTCGTTCTTGTCGTTGAGAGCCATGCGGGTGACGTAGCCCTGAGCGAGCTCGAGGTAACGAGCGCCCTTGGCCTTGGTGCCGAACATGGTGCCGACCTGAGAGCGAAGGCCCTTGCCGAGGTCGTCGAGGGAGGCGCCCACGGGCAGGCCGCCCTCGGAGAACGCGGTCTGGCTGCGGCCGTAAACGATCTGCAGGAAGATCTCGCGCATAGCAACGTTGATGGCGTCGCAGACGAGGTCGGTGTTGAGGGCCTCGAGGATGGTCTTACCGGGAAGGATCTCGGAAGCCATGGCGGCAGAGTGGGTCATGCCCGAGCAGCCGATGGTCTCAACGAGGGCCTCCTCGATGATGCCGTCCTTGACGTTCAGCGTGAGCTTGCAGGCGCCCTGCTGAGGTGCGCACCAACCCACACCGTGCGTAAGACCGGAGATGTCGGAAATCTCCTTAGCCTGGACCCACTTGCCCTCCTCGGGGATGGGTGCGGGGCCGTGGTATGCACCCTTGGCAACGGGGCACATGTTCTCCACTTCCTGTGAGTACTGCATGCCTCTCCTCTCTATCGTGTTGGCGTCCCGTCTGGGGGCCGTGGCTGGCGATTGCCGGGCGACCCTTCGAAAGGGACATGACATGCAGCCCCTATAATACCGCGAAATGCACGGAATATTCGGCGAACGGCTCAGTTTTCGTAGCGAGAAGTCCGGAAGTTTTAATTGAAACGGTTTAACTCTATGTTCTGTGGTCGCGAACTTCCGTAGAGGGGGTCCGTCTTGGGCAAGCTTTTGGGCAGCTCTTGTATGCGTTGCAGGGGTTGACCTGTTGCAGCGGTGCCGTTCGCCGCCTGTTTACTGCCTTTGGCCGCGCGAGTGTATTGTTTTGCGTGAATGTTTTGATGGCACGCTTCAATCGTGCTGTATTGGATGGCAAGCAGATCCCGGCGAAGGGAGCGCCATGCAGCGCGTTTGGAGAACGGTTACCGGCTTTTACCATGTCTGTGCCCGCGGTACGGGCAAGCAGCTCATCTTTGAGGGCGATGAAGACCGGTGGGAGTTCTTGGAGCTGATGCGTGAGTGCTGCCGCAAGGCGGGCGTGACGGTTATCGCCTGGTGCCTTATGGGCAATCACGTGCGTCTGGTGCTTGCAGATTACGAGGACGCGATGAGCGCGGCGATGCACCGGCTGCTTTTGACGTACGCGCGGCGGTTCAATAAACGCACGGGGCGCACAGGGCATCTGTTCCAGAACCGTTTTGACCGGCGCTCGCTCGATACCGACTGGCAGGTGATGGAGGCTATTCGCTCCGTTCACGCCGATCCGCAGGAGGTGGGCATCGGTCTCATTGAGCGTTATCCCTGGAGCAGCTTTCCGGAGCATTTGTGCGCTTACGACGGTGACGCGGCCGATGTCGCGAGGGGATTTTCTGATCCTTCTTGCGTGCTTGAGCTTTTTGGTTCTGCCGAGGGCTTTATTGCCTATTCGCTTTCGACGCCCGACGGCAGTGAGCCAGCGCTGTGCGATATGAAAGAGACGGAATGGGAACGCCACGCCTTTGCCGACAAGATGGCGAAGCGCCTGGGCGTGCCGCTCAACGAACTCAAGACCGTTGCGCCCTCGCGGCGAGACAGAATCATTTTCGCTCTGCACGATGGCGGCTACACGGTGCGCGAGGTCGAACGGTATACGGGAATCAGCAAGAGTACCGTATCTCGTATCGTGCGCGCTTATGCGCGGGTGAAGGCACAGGCTGAGCCCTCGGAATAGAAAATGGCCGAACCACTCTTGTCAAGCGATTCGGCCAACAAAGTTCTTAAGATTTGGGACAAATACTACTGATTATTTCGTCCCTCGAGCATGCCGTCGAGGGTGCGCCAGGCGAGCTCGGCGCACTTGACGCGGGCGGGCATGTGCGAGATGTCCTGGAGCTGGGCGGCTTCGTCCAGGTCTTCCAGGTCTTCCTCGGAGAGCTGCTCGCCGCGGATCATGGCGAGGAAGAGCTCTGCCAGGCGGTGAGCTTCCTCGACGGTCTCGCCGGTGATGAGGTCGGCCATGATGTCGGCGCTGGCCTGGCTGATGGCGCAGCCGTGGCCGGTAAAGGAGGCCTCCTCGATCACGCCGTTCTCGACGCGCAGCTGCAAGGTGAGCTCGTCGCCGCAGCTGGGGTTGATGCCGTCGTGCTCGTGCGTGGGAGCATCCATCTCGTATTTATAGTCGGGGTGCGAGTTGTGCTCCATAAATGTGGTGGAGGTGTACAGATTACCCATTGAACGTGCTCCAAACGTGATGCAGGCCGGCGATGAACTTGTCGATGTCGGCCTTGTCGTTGTAGAAGGCCACGCTGGCGCGGCAGCAAGCAAGGTTTTCGACACCCAGCCAGGTAAGCAGCGGCTGCGCGCAGTGGTGGCCGGCACGGATGCAGACGCCGTCCATGTCCATGATGCTCGCGACGTCGTGCGGGTGGATGCCCTTGACGTTAAAGCTCACGACGCCGTGGTGGTTATCCCAATAGATGGAGCCGATGATCTGGACAAAGTCGAGCTGCATGAGCTCGCCCATCAGGTAGTGGACGAGTGCCTGCTCGCGTGCCTGGATGTTCTCGTAACCCACCGTGTTGACCAGGTAGTCGAGTGCCGCACCCGTGGCGAAGATGCCGGCGGCGTCCTGCGTGCCGGCCTCGAATTTCTCGGGGACGGGCGCCCAGACGGCGTCCTGCTCGGTGACCGAATCGATCATCTCGCCGCCAGTGAGCATGGGCGGCATGGCGTTGAGCAGGTCCATCTTGCCCCACAGCACGCCGATGCCCATGGGGCCCATGGCCTTGTGCGCGCTAAAGGCAAAGAAGTCGGCTCCCAGGTCGGCCACATCGACCGGCATGTGCGGCAGCGACTGCGCGCCGTCGACGACCAGATAGCCGCCGTACTTGTGGACGAGCTTGCCGAGGTTCTTGACCGGGTTCTCGACGCCCAGCACGTTAGAAATCTGACCCACGGCCAGAATTTTGGTCTTGGGACCAACCTTGGCAAGAACCTCCTCGGTGGTGAGCTGGCCGGTCTTGGTGGGGTAGAGGTAGACGAGCTTGGCGCCGGTTTCGCGGCAGACCTGCTGCCACGGGATTAGGTTGGAGTGGTGCTCCATGATGGTGATGACGACCTCGTCACCGGGCTCGAGCACCGTGGGTGCAAAGCTCTTGGCGACCAGGTTGAGCGACTCGCTCGTGTTGCGGGTGAAGACGACCTCGTTGGCCTGGGGAGCGCCGATGACGTCAGCGATCTGCTGGCGGACCTTCGCGATGGCCTCGGTGGCCTCGACGGACAGCGAGTACAGGCCGCGCAGGGGGTTTGCGTTCATGCGCTGGTAGAAGTCGCGCTCGGCGTCGAGCACGCAGGCGGGGCGCTGCGCGGTGGCGGCGCTATCGAGGAAGGCGATCTCGGGGTGCTGCTGGAAAAGCGGGAACTGTGCCTTGTAGGGGTTGGTCTCGATGTCCACAGTGGGCCAGCCGCGCGAAGCCTCGTCGCTGGCGTCGAGCTCCATGGGCTCGGGGGCAGTGCAGGTGTCGCATTTAACGTGCTCGGTGTCGATCATGCGAGCTCCTCTTCAAAGTTGTCGATCAGGTTGTTGCCCAGGCGGACGACGGCTGCGCGGGTGCGCTCGTCGGTGGCGGAAAGCGCGGCGTCCTCCAGCTTGGCGCGGATGAACAGGTCCTCGGCGGCGTTTTGGTCAAGGCCGCGGCAGGCGAGGTAGAACAGCTGCTCGTCGCGGACGTGACCGATGGTGGCGCCGTGGTTGCCGGCGACGTCGTCCTCGTCGCAGAGAATGACGGGAACGGTCTTATTGTCGACGCCCTTGTTGGCCAAAAGCACCGTCTCGCGCTCGGTGCCGGTTGCACCCTTGCAGCCGTGCACGAGGTCGATGGTGCCGCGGTAGACCTTCTTGGACGTGCCGGTCAGCACGCCGTTGGCGTCGATCTCGCACTCGGTCTTGCGACCGCGGTGGCGCAGCTCGTAGTTAAAGTCGCGCACCTGCTCGCGGGAGCCCAGGTAGTCAGTATCGATGGCGACCTTGGCGGTATCGCCCAGCAGGTCGCCGGCAAGGCCGGTGGCGCTGGCGCCGGCACCCAGGACGGTGTGCTGTACGTTGACACGGGCGCCCTCGTCCAGGAACAGGCCGGTGTCGTCGAGCGCGATCCAGCTATCGTCGAGCGTCTGCGTGCAGGTCACGTTGACGGTGGCGTACTCGTGGGCGCACACGCGTAGCACGGAGCCCACGACGCCTTGGCCGGCAACGGGGGAGTCTAGGGCAATATGCAGATCGAGCGTCGACTGGGGACGGACGACGACGTCAATGGCGGCAATCGCAGCCGCTGCGTCGACGCCACTCACGCGCACGGTAACCGTGGCGTGCTGGTATGCGGGCACATCGATGACGATGCGCTTGGTGGCGTGGTCGGCCAAGTAGGTGTAGGCAGCCTCGCCCATGCCGGTCTCGAAGGCTTCAGCAGGGGAGAGCTCCTCCTCGAGCTTGATGGCACCGGCCTGGTAGATGGAGGTGGCGGGCACATCAAGCTCGGTCTCGGGCGTGATGCGGGCGCGGTCGGCGGCATCGCCAGGGGCGGAGGCGCGGCGCTCGGGGAAGCGCTCGGCCATGGCGTCCATGGCGGCGTCGAACGCGTCTGCCACGCCAGCAAACTGCTCGTCCAAGCTCTCGACCTCAATGGTCTCGGCGGGAGCGGCGGCAAGCTCGTCAGAGAGCTCGAGCTTGGTCTGATTCATCTTCAGCCAGCCCCATGTGGCAGCCGGCATCGCATTGACCTGCTCAAGGGTGGTAGCAGCGGTGTCCGTGGTCTGTTCCATTATCCGATCGCTCCTTCCATCTCGAGCTTGATCAGGTTGTTCATCTCGACGGCGTACTCAAGCGGTAGCTCCTTGGAGACCGGGTTGGCAAAGCCGTTGACGATCATGGTGCGAGCCTCTTCCTCCGGGATACCGCGGCTCATCAGGTAGAACACCTTGTCGTCGCCGATACGTCCGATGGTGGCCTCGTGGCCGATGTCGACGTTCTTGGCGCGGATGTCCATGGCCGGGATGGTGTCGGAGCGGCTCTGGTCGTCGAGCATGAGCGACTGACAGCTCACGGTTGCCTTGGAACCCTCGGCCTTGGGCGTGGCCACGATGGAGCTGCGGAAGGTCTGGATACCGCCGCTCTTAGAGATGCCCTTGGTCTCGACGGTTGCCGAGGTATCGGGTGCGTTGAGCACGACCTTGCAGCCGGTGTCGAGGTTCTGGCCGGCACCGGCAAAGGTGATGCCGGTAAAGCTCGAGCGGGCGCGGCGGCCGTTGAGCACGCTCATGGGGTAGAGGTAGCCCACGTGGCTGCCGAAGGAGCCACTGATCCACTCGATGTCGCCGTCCTCGTCCACGCGCGCACGCTTGGTGTTGAGGTTGTACATGTTCTTGGACCAGTTCTCGATGGTCGAGTAGCGCAGGTGTGCGCGCTTGCCTACAAAGAGCTCGACGGCGCCGGCGTGGAGGTTGGCCACGTTGTACTTGGGCGCGGAGCAACCCTCGATAAAGTGCAGGTCGGCATCGTCCTCGACGATGATGAGCGTGTGCTCAAACTGGCCGGCGCCCTTGGCGTTAAGGCGGAAGTAGCTCTGCAGCGGGAAGTCGAGTTTGGTGCCCTTGGGCACGTAGACAAACGAGCCGCCCGACCACACGGCACCGTGCAGGGCCGCAAACTTGTGGTCGGTGGGCGGGATGAGCGTCATGAACTTCTCGTGGATGAGCGGCTCCCACTGCGGGTCGTGCAGGGCCTCCTCGATGCCGGAATAGACGATGCCCATCTTGGACGCCGTGTCCTGCATGTTGTGGTAGACCAGCTCGGAGTCGTACTGCGCGCCGACGCCTGCCAGGTAGCTGCGCTCGGCCTCGGGGATGCCCAGGCGCTCAAAGGTGTTCTTGATGTCGTCGGGCACCGACTCCCAGTCGTGCTTTTGGTCGGTGTTGGGCTTGACGTAGGTGACGATGTTGTCCATGTCCAGGCCCTCGATGGAGGGACCCCACGTCGGGTCGGGAAAACGATTAAAAATCTCGAGGGACTTGAGGCGCAGGTCGAGCATCCACTGCGGCTCGTCCTTTTTGGCGCTGATCTCGCGCACGATGTCGGGCGTGATACCGGCGTCGAGGCGCTCGAATCCCTCCTCGCCATAGGTGAAGTCGTAGAGGCTGCGGTCGATGTCCGCGACCTCGGTGCGGTTCTTGGTCATTGCGTCGCCCCTTTACGCCTGCTGCTCGGCAGCGGCGGCCTCGGTCTGGGCGCGCTGCTCGGCGGCCTCGCGCTCGAAGGTCTCAAAGCCGTTCTTGTCGATCCAGGGGATCAGTGAGGCGTCGTCCTCGCGCACGATGTGGCCCTTGACCATAACGTGGACGCGGTCGACATCCAGGTGCTCCAAGATGCGCGTGTTGTGCGTGATGATGAGCATGGAGCCGTCGCAGCTCTTGCGGTAGGCGTCCATGCCGTGGCTGACGGTGGACAGGGCGTCGACGTCTAGGCCCGAGTCGGTCTCGTCGAGGATGGCGAGCTTGGGCTGCAGCAACAGGAGCTGGAGCATCTCGACCTTCTTCTTCTCGCCGCCCGAGAAGCCCACGCCCAGCTCGCGGTTGAGGTAGGCGGTATCCATGTTGAGCTCTGCCGCGAGCTCCTTGACGCGACGGCGGAACTCCTTGCCCTTCATCTCCAGGCCGGGGCGGCCGGCGATGCTGGCGCGCAAAAAGCTCGACAGCGGCACGCCCGGAATCTCGACCGGGGCCTGGAAGCTCAGGAACAGGCCGGCGCGCGAGCGCTTGTCGGTGGTGAGCTCAGTGATGTCCTGGCCGTCAAAGACGATGCGGCCGTCGTTGACCGTGTAAACGGGGTCGCCCATGACCAGGTGGCCGAGGGTGGACTTGCCGGCGCCGTTGGGTCCCATCAGAACGTGGGTCTCGCCGGCGGCGACGTTGAGGTTGACGTTGTGGAGGATGGTCTTCTCGTCCACGGAGGCGGTCAGACCTTCGATGGAAAGCAGCGGATTTGCGCTCATGCTGTCCCTCTCTGTATATGGTGTACTCATAGGTGTACTAAACCCTAGGAATCTTCTCGGAATAAAGTTACTATGGGTTCGGCGTTAGTCAAGGGAAAACCCGACTAATCCACTCGACTTTTTAGATGTGGGACATAATAATCAGGCTTGTTTGCCCCGCGTGCATAAGATTTGGGACAAACAAGCCTGGTATTTTGTCTCGGCTACGATGAGAGGGTAGGTATGCTCATTTCTTCTAAGGGCCGCTATGCCCTCCGTCTGATGATCTATATCGCAGCGCTTGGTGACGCCGAGGGCAAGATTGCCCTTCGCGAGGTTGCTGACCGCGAGCATATTTCACAAAAGTATTTGGAGCAGCTGGTTCGTCCGCTCATGAAGGCGGGCCTGCTTAGGAGCGTGCGCGGTAAGGGCGGCGGCTACATGATGGCGAAGGACCCGGCCGAGGTGCGCGCCGGCGACATCCTGCGTGCCGTCGAGGGCAGCACGGCTCCGGTGGCGTGCGATGGCATCGACAACAGCTGCACCCGCAGCGATTTGTGCTCGACCGTCAAGTTCTGGCGCGGTTTGGACGACGTGATCGAAAAGTACGTCGACGGCGTGACGTTGGCCGACTTGGCCGCCGTTCCCGAGATCAACTTTGACATTAAGCTGTAGGTTGAGCGCAATTCCTTAAGATTTCGCGGAGGGTTGTTGCCGTTTACCGAGGGGTTGTTGTGTAACAACGGGCGAGCTGCAATACTTAGTTTTATCTTTGCAAACTGCACTTTAACTACACCAATGCAGGGAGGATCTTATGCAGCCCAAGCATTCTGCTATTGTTGCGGGCCTGACGTTGGCGCTTTCGTTTGGCGCCGTTTCCGCGCCGGCACCCGCCGCTGCCGAGGAGCCCACGCCGGGCGTTGCCTCGGATGCCACCGATATCGATAAGGGTCTCTACACCCAGCAGTCCTTCTCGGGCGTGCTGAGGTCGGTCCAGGGTGTTTCGTTTGTCAACGTGACTCCCGAGATGAAGTACTTTTCCAAGTACGAGAGCCATGGCAACTACACCCAGGGATTTTCG
>CABSUD010000030.1:0-8984 GCA_902480795.1 uncultured Collinsella sp.
TCTGCCCCGGCCTTCGCGTGAAAGGATTGATGACGATCCCGCCCGCCGTGAGCGCCGGAGAAGAAAATCGTTGGTATTTCCGACAAATGTATGAGCTTTTTGTTGACATCCGCCGGAAAACATACGATAATGTAACAATGGCTGAGCTGTCGATGGGTATGAGCGGTGACTACGAGGAAGCCGTGCGCTGCGGCGCGACCATCGTCCGTCTGGGAACGGCGCTGTTCGGCCCCCGGAATTACGATTTGCAGGAGGCGCCCCCGTATGGGACTATTGGATGAGCTGAAAAAACTGACGAAACCCTACGACGACGAGGATTATCTCGAGGAAGATCTCGCCGAGCCGGTACGCGCGCCGGGCCGCGCGGCGGACGCGCGCTCCTACGCGTCCTACGCCGAAGCGCCGCGCAGCGCCGAGCCCGTGCAGCCGACCCGCCGGCCGTATGTATTCTCCAACCAGCGCGCCGCGCGGCAGCAGGCCGCCGACCCCTACGCGCAGCAGGATTACGGCTACGCCCAGCAGGGGTATGCCCAGCAGGGCTACGCGCCCGACCCCTATGCCCGCAGCGGCTATGCGCCCGATCCCTATGCCCAGCAGGGGTATGCCGCGCCCGCCCGCCCGCAGAGCGGCGGTGCGCAGCCGAAGCTGCTGCTCGTGCACCCCGACCGCTTTGAGCAGGCCGCGGACATTGCCGACCGCATTGCCGAGCGCAACGCGATCGTGCTCAATCTGGAGACCGCGCCGAAGGAACTGACCCGCCGCATGCTCGACTTTCTCTCGGGCGTTACCTATGCGCTCGGCGGAAAGGTCAAGAAGGTCTCCGGCAGCACCTACATCATCACCCCCGCGGGGATGGACTTCATGGGTGACGCCGGCAACGCCGTCGAATCCCGCGAAAAGTACTTTTAATCAAGCGTTCCCGCGCCTCACGGCGCTGACGGATAGAAAACAGAATCCGGAAAGGAGTAGAAAGATATGATCACTGCCCAGGACATCCGCGAAAAATGTTTTGAGAAGGCCCGCATCGGCGGGTACGCCATGGACGAGGTCGATGATTTTCTCGACGAGCTCGCCAATGACGCCGCTGCCTCCCAGAAGGAGATCGCCACGCTCAACGCGAAGATGAAATACCTTGCCGACAAGATCCGCGAGTATCAGGGCTCGGAGGAGGCCATGAACATGGCGCTCGTCTCCGCGCAGAAGCTCGCCAAGAACATCGAAGAGGACGCCCGCGCCAAGGCGGAAGCCCTCGTCGCCTCCGCGCAGAAGGAAGCCGACGATATCCTCGCCGCCGCCAAGGCCGAGTCTGACCGCACCATCGGCGCGATCGAGGCCAACCGCAAGGCCGAGGAGCTGCGCTATGAGAAGGCGCGCGCCGCCGCCGCGGAATACATCCAGAAGGTCCGCATGCTGCTCGACCGCGAGCAGACCTTCCTTACCACGCTCGCCGAGGCTGACCTCACCGGCGCCGTCGTGACGCCTGCGCCCGCCGAGAAGAAGGCCATCGCCGCCCCCGCGGAAGCGGCCGAGAGCGAGACCGTTGAGGAGGAAGTCCTCCCCGCCGCCGAGCCGGAAGCCGAACCCGAAGCCGAGCCGGAAACGGAGGAGGAGTCTCCCCTCTACCCGGACGCCGAGGACGAGCAGGACTACGTCAAGGCGTTTGAAAACGCTGTCTATCAGAAGCCCGAGGATTCCGACACGGACGCCCCGGAGATCAAATTCTGATTTTTAAAGAAAAAACCCACAGGGCGGGGCTCGATCGGCCCCGCTCTGTCAGCGAATGGAGAGAATTGCACAGCTATGGACTACAATGCCACCGTAAATCTGCCGAAAACCGCTTTTCCCATGCGTGCCGGTCTTTCCAAGTCCGAGCCCAAGCGACTCAAGGACTGGCAGGACAACAAGGTCTACGAGCAGGTTCTGAAGAAGAACGAGGGTCACAAGAAGTTCGTGCTGCACGACGGCCCTCCGTACGCCAACGGCCCGATCCACATCGGCCACGCCATGAACAAGATCTCCAAGGACATGATCAACCGTTACTGGATGATGCAGGGCTGCGAAGTTCCCTATGTCCCCGGTTGGGACTGCCACGGTCAGCCGATCGAGCACAAGGTCGAGGAAAAGCTCGGCACCGAGAAGTTCAACCAGACCTCCACGGCCAAGATTCGCGAGCTTTGCAACAAGTTCGCTGTCGAGAACATCGAGCTGCAGAAGGCCGGCTTCCGTCGCCTGGGCGTGCTTGGCGACTGGGACAACCCCTACCTGACGCTCTATCACCAGCATGACGCTGCCGACATCGAGGTCTTCAAGGCCATGTTCGATAAGGGTATGATCTATCGCGGTCACAAGCCCGTCCATTGGTGCAAGCACTGCCACACCGCACTCGCTGAGGCCGAGATCGAGTACTCCGACGAGACGAGCCCCTCCATCTTCGTGCGCTTTGAGATGACCTCCAAGCCCTCCGGCCTCGAGAACTTCGACGGCCCGGTCGACTTTATCATCTGGACGACCACGCCATGGACCATCCCCTCCGACCAGGCAGTTTCCCTCAAGCCCGGCGCGGCTTACGTCGCCGTTGAGCACGACGGCCGCGCCGAGGTCATGCTCGAGGACCTGGCTCCCAAGTGCTGCGAGGAGTTTGGCTGGGAGTACACCCCGGTCATGGTCGACGGCGAGCCCTATGTGGTTCCCGCCGAGACGTTCCACCACATCCACTACAAGCAGCCGATCTTTGACGGTGTTGAGGGTGTGGCGCTCCTGGCCGACTACGTCGGTGTCGATGACGGTACCGGTATCGTCCACAACTCGCCCGGCCACGGCGTCGACGACTACTTTGCCTGCCTCAAGGAGGGCATCACCGACATCTGCATGCCGGTCGATGACGACGGCAAGTTCTACACCGGCGAGGAGTTTGGCACCGGTGGTCCCTTCAGCGGTATGGATACCGATGAGGCCAACCCGCATATCATCGAGTTCCTGCGCGAGCGCGGCACCCTGGTTCTCGAGAAGAAGATCACGCACAGCTATCCGCACTGCTGGCGCTGCAAGCACCCGGTGCTCTTCCGTGCCACCGACCAGTGGTTTGTCTCGATGGACAAGACCGGTTTGCGCGAGCAGGCTGGCAAAGAGGTCCGTGAGAACGTCAAGTGGTATCCGGCCCACGCGGCCAACCGCATCGGCGCCATGGTCGAGCAGCGTCCCGACTGGTGCATCAGCCGTCAGCGCAACTGGGGCGTGCCTATCCCCAGCTACACCTGCGCCGACTGCGGCGAGAAGGTCATGAACGACGCTACGCTCGACGCCGTCATCAAGCTCTTCCACGAGAAAGGCTCTGACGCCTGGTTCACCGACGCTCCCGAGAGCTACCTGGGCGAGGCCTGCGTCTGCCCCAAGTGCGGTGGCCATCACCTCAAGGCCGATAAGGACATCCTCGACGTGTGGTGGGACTCCGGCGTCTCCTGGAAGGCCGTCTGCGAGTATCGCCCCGAGCTGGAGTACCCGGCGGATGTGTACCTCGAGGGCTCCGACCAGCACCGCGGTTGGTTCCAGAGCTCGCTGCTCACCTCGGTGGGTGCCAACGGCCACGCTCCGTACAAGGCAGTCGTCTCGCAGGGCTTCACGCTCGACGGCCAGGGCCGCAAGATGTCCAAGTCGCTCGGCAACGTCATCGACCCCAACAAGGTCTGTGACGAGATGGGCGCCGACATCATCCGCCTGTGGGTCGCCTCGGTCGACACCAGCTCTGACGTTTCCATCGACCACGAGATTCTCGCCCGTACGTCCGATGCCTACCGTCGTTTCCGCAACACGTTGCGCTTCCTGCTCTCCGAGCTCGAGGGCCAGTTTGAGCCCGAGACCGACGGTGTCGCCTTTGCCGACCTGCTGCCGCTCGACAAGCTCATGGTTGCCCGTCTGACCCAGGTCCAGGCCGAGGTCGACGACGCCTACGCCAGCTACGAGTTCCCGCGCGCCTACCGTGCACTCTATGACTTCGTGGTTACCGAGCTCTCCAACGTGTACCTCGACGCCCTGAAGGACCGTCTGTACTGCGAGAAGCCCGGCTCGCTCGAGCGCCGCAGCGCCCAGACCGTGCTTGCCGAGCTCTTCTCGATGCTCATGCGCGACCTGCAGCCGATCCTGTCCTACACGGTCGACGAGGCCATGGCCTATGCGCCCGCCGGCTGCGTCGATCACCAGAAGTACGCCGCGCTGCTCGATTGGTACAAGTCGCCCATTACTGTCGACGAGGCCAATGAGTTTGAGGGCGTGCTCGAGGCTTCACTCGAGCTCCGTAGCGCCGTGACCAAGGCCCTTGAGGATGCCCGCTCCGCCGGCACCTTCACTAAGAGCCAGCAGGTCCGCGTCAAGGCGGTCGTTCCCGCCGAGATGTACGCGCTGCTGACCGGTGATAAGGCCGTCGACCTGGCCGAGTTCTACATCGTCTCCGATGTAGAACTGACCCAGGGCGAGGAGCTCTCCGTTGCCATCGAGGCAGCCGAGGGCGAGTGCTGCGACCGTTGCTGGAACTACCGCACCACCGTCGGCGAGTACAACGGCCACGCACATATCTGCAAGCGCTGCGCTGATGCGCTGAACTAACCGTTGGGGACGTTCTTAAACGACTAGTCAAACAAGAACGTCCCTAATGACTACCTGTGTCACATTCAAGCGGCATTCTGTTTTTCGGAATGCCGCTTTCGTTTTTAGCTGGTTATTTCGCTAGCGTTGGTGGATATGTCGTGCGCTCCGCGTGTGGCAATATAAGATGGTTAATTGCGTTAAACGGAATTTGATTATCTGAGGGAAGGGGATTGATTTGGGTCGTGCTGGGGGTATGACGCCGCCTTTGCGTTGGCGGTTGGGTGTTGCTGGTGGCGTGGCGCTCGTTGTGCTGCTTGTTGACCAGCTGACCAAGCTTGCGGTTCGTGCCGTGGGCGACGCTTTGCATGTGACCGTCATCCCCGGTGTTATCGACTTTATGTTTGTCCGCAATATCGGTGCTGCCTTTAGCATGGGCGAGGGGCATGGCATCGCGTTTGCCGTGCTGGCGTTGGCGGTCATTATCGCTATTGCCGTGTACCTCGTTCGTGCACCCCAGCTCGCCCATCTTGAGGTTGTGGGCATGGCGATGGTTGCGGGCGGTGCTATCGGCAACGCTATCGATCGTTTGGCCTTTGGCTTTGTGACCGATTTTATTGCCACCACCTTCATCGACTTTCCCGTCTTTAACGTGGCCGATATCGGCATTACGGTCGGTGTCGTGCTGGAAATCATCGGTTATATGTTCTTGAGTCCTGCCGCTCGCGCGGTCGATGCGACCGCCGAGCTTAACGCCCGTGACGAGGCCCGCGCCAAGCGCAAGGCCAAACAACGTGGGGAGCGTGCCCGCAAGATTCGCGAAAGGAATGAGCGCTAATGGCCGACATCCATATCCTTGTTGCCGACGATGCCGCTGGTCAGCGTCTTGACGCCTTTCTGGGCGCCAATGACGGATGCCCTACGCGCTCTGCCTGCGCGCATCTGATTGAGGGCGGTGCCGTATGTGTCAATGGAGAGACCTGCCTGTCAAAAAAATACGCCGTGCGAGCCGGCGACCGTATTTCGGTCGATTTGCCCGAGCCGCACGATCCCACCGATGTGATTCCCGAGGCCATCCCGCTCGACATTCGCTACGAGGACGACTATCTCATTGTGCTCTCCAAGCAGCGCGGCCTGGTGTGCCATCCTGCGCATGGTCATGAGAGTGGTACGCTCGCGAATGCCCTGGTCTATCACTGCGGTATCGACCATCTGGGCACCGTTCAGGGCGAGGACCGCCCCGGTATCGTACATCGTTTGGATCGCGATACCTCGGGTCTCATGCTTGCGGCCAAGGACGACGACACCCAGCGCGCGCTCCAAAATCTTATCCGCACGCGCACGCTCGACCGCCGCTACATTACGCTCGTTCACGGTCATATCGCTATGGATGAGGGCACCATTAACACGGGCATTGCCCGTTCTACGCGTGACCGTGTCAAGATGGCGGTTTCGGACGATCCTTTCGCGCGCCAGGCCATTACGACCTTTAAGGTCCTCGAGCGCTTTGATTCCACGCGTTTTGACGACGGCTACACGCTCGTCGAGTGCCACCTGTTTACGGGCCGCACACATCAGATTCGCGTGCATATGCGCCATATCAACCACGCCTGCGTGGGCGATCCGCTCTACGGCAAGTGCGATGCACGTGCCGATCAGGGTCTGACCAGGCAATTCCTTCATTCCTGGCGCGTCGCATTCGACCATCCCGTGACGGGGGAGCGCATTGAGTGCCGCGACGAGCTTCCGTGGGATCTTGCCGCGGTTCTTGACGACCTGGCCCCGCGCTCGCTTGGCCGCACCACTGCCGGCGACGAAATCGTTCCGCAGCTCGGTCTGCTCGAAGGCTAGCCAGTATTAGGTGGTTTCTTGAACTCGGATAGCCTGCGGTAAGATATACGTTTGTTTACGTAACGCGTTCTCGGGAGCCTGCATGCTCGCCTTTTTACAAACCAACACACCCATCGTGATCTTCAACCAGATTGTCGTCACGCTGCTCACGGTCTGCTTTCTGTACCAGGTGGTCTTCTTTGTCATCGGCGCTCTCCGTGGCGAGGTCGCGCCTCCCAAGGCCAAAAAACTCCACCGTTATGCCTTCTTTATCGCGGCACATAACGAGGAGGCCGTGATCGCCAACCTTGTTCGCTCCATCAAGGATCAGGATTATCCGTCCGAGCTTATCGAGGTCTTCGTGGTCGCCGATGCCTGCACCGACAACACGGCGCAGCTCGCGCGCGAGGCGGGCGCCATCGTTTATGAGCGCAACGACCTGGCCCGCAAGGGTAAGAGCTGGGTTATGGACTTTGGTTTTGACCGCATCCTTAACGAGTATCCCGACACGTTTGAGGGCTACTTTATCTTCGATGCCGATAACGTTGTCTCCCGCGATTACGTGTCCAAGATGAACGATGCCTTTGACCAGGGATTCCATGTGGTCACGAGCTATCGCAACTCCAAGAACTTTGGCAGCTCGTGGATCTCTGCGGCCAACGCCACCTGGTATCTGCGTGAGGCCCGCTTTCTCAACAACGCGCGTAATATCTGCAAGACGTCCTGCGCTGTCTCGGGTTCGGGCTACCTCATCTCCGCCAGTGTTATCGAGGGCATGCACGGCTGGCAGTTCCATACGCTGACCGAGGACATCCAGTTCACCACGTTCTGCGCCATTCACGGCATCCGCATCGGTTATGCGCCGGCGGAGTTCTTTGACGAACAGCCCGTGACGTTTAAGGCGTCCTGTAAACAGCGTATGCGTTGGACTAAGGGCTTTTACCAGGTGTTCTTTACCTACGGTAAGCACCTGGTCAAATCGACCTTCCGCTATCATCGTTTTGCCGCCTACGACATGTTCATGACGATCGCCCCGGGTATGCTGCTATCGCTCATCTCGATGCTCGCCAATGCGACGTTCCTGATCGTGGGCGGTCTTTCGCACGGCTTCTTGGCCACTGAGGTCGAGATGCAGGCTTGTGCCGCCTCGCTCATTATGACCTTCGCCATGATGTATCAGACCTTCTTTATCTTGGCGCTGCTTACGACCATCTTTGAGTACAAGCACATTCACTGCGCTCAAAAGTGGCGCCTGGTGACCAACCTGTTTACCTTCCCGATCTTTATGTTCAGCTATATCCCCATCACGGTGGCTGCGCTGTTCCTCAAGGTCGACTGGGTCCCGACGCAGCACGCCGTCAACGTTACCCTCGACGAGGTCATGCAAGGCGCTAAATAACCACCACCAAAACCACCGCAAAGGGGACAGGTACCTTTGTGGTGGTTTTTGCGTTTGAGCTGCTGCCCAAGGAGGTTTTCGATGATCTATATCCCGTTTTGGATTTGCATCTTTGCCGGCGCGTGGATTGATGCCCGTGAGCGGCGGTTTCCCAATGAGCTTGCCGGTGCGTGTGCGGTGGCGGCGTTTGCAGGTGTTTGCCTCGACAGGGGCGTTAGCACGGCACTTGACCACGCCGGTCTTGCAGTCATCGTCTACCTTGGCCTTGTGCTTACCGAGTCGCTTTGGCGTAGAGTTTGCCACGCTCCTGGCATTGGTATGGGGGACGTCAAGGCACTCTTTGCCCTTTGTACCTTCGATCCCCTGGGCGGCGTTGTCGCGTTTGCGGTTGCGCTCCTGACCCTTGCCGTCGCTTGCCTCATCGCAAAATCACGCTCCCTGCCATTGCTGCCGTTTTTGGTGCCGATTTTTGCCATAATCGAGGTCGTGGGCTGCACTTTGTAACCGATTGCGCATCCTTCTTAAGGAGCATGCCATGGCAACTAATCAAGAAACGGCCGTCATTAAGGCGCGCGTGGACCGTATTCCTTCGGCGTTGTCGCCCGAACTTGTCGAGCGCATTGCCGCCGATCGTGCTTCGGGCTATATCAACCCGTATCGTTGCAACGACGATCAGGTCATTCGTCGTGTTGATCGCGCCGCCGACAAAGGTACGCTTATGCGTGATACCGAAAAGATTCTTCATCTTCCGGCGTACACGCGTTATGCAGGCAAAACGCAGGTCTTAAGCTTCCGTAGCAATGACGATCTGTCACGCCGCGGTTTGCACGTGCAGCTCGTCTCCCGTATTGCGCGCGATATCGGTCGCGCCCTGGGGCTCAATTGCGATCTGATCGAGGCGATTGGCCTGGGTCATGACTTGGGACACACGCCTTTCGGCCATGCCGGCGAGCGCTTCCTCAACGATATCTATCATGAGCGTACGGGGCGTTATTTTTTCCATAACGTGCAGTCGGTCCGCGTGATCGACACGCTGTACGGCCGCAACGTGTCGCTCCAGACGCTTGATGGCGTGCTGTGCCATAACGGCGAGTACGAGCAACGCGTGTTTGAGCTCTCGGACATGGGTTCCTTTGACCAGTTCGATCAGACGGTTGAGGGCTGCATTGACAAGGGA
>CABSUD010000031.1:0-8893 GCA_902480795.1 uncultured Collinsella sp.
GACGTAGCTCACACCGTCAATCATGGTGCTGTCGTCGGCGTACGAGGGCAGGTTGGCCGAGTAGATACCGTCGACATCCATACCGCGCATGGCGTTGACCGTAGCCACGATATCCTGAACGCTCATATCGGTTACGAGCATATCGGACAGCGAATTAACCAGGCCAAAGATCTTCGTGGCATCGAAGTTATTGAGAATCTGGTTGGCAAGGGCGCCAAGCACCTGACGCTGGTGGCGCATGCGCGTGTAATCGCCGTCGGCATAGGTGTAGCGGCAGCGGGCATAGGTAAGGGCGGTGGCGCCGTCCATATGTTGCTGACCAGCGGTAATCTTAATATCCAGGTGCTCGGGGTCGTCAACATCATCGGTTGCGTTAATGTCGATACCGCCAACCGAATCAATCAGCGCCTGCATACCGTCGAAGCTGACCTCGGCATAGTGGGAAATCTGAACACCGCACAGCTCGTTGACAGCCTCGACCATGGCCTCGGCGCCGCCAACGGTATGGCAGGCGTTGATCTTCATGGTCTCGCCCTTGTACTCGACCTTGGTGTCGCGCGGAACGGAAATGAGCGTCGCCTGCTTTTGCGTGGGATCAATGCGTGCCAGGATAATCGAGTCGGCACGGTACGTATCCTCGCCCGGACGGCCGTCGGTGCCAAGAAGCAGCACGTAGAACGGATCCTTTGCCTCATCGGTGTCAACCAGAACCCGACGCAGATTGTCGGTAATGACATTAGAATCGCCGAGCTTGCCCATAATGGTGGCAAACCACAGGCCGGCAGCGGTAGTAGCACTCAGCAGCACGCCAAGCACGACAATGAGCGCGACGTGACGAATCGTGTGGCTACGACGACGTTGACGAGCGCGCTCGGAATAGCGAGCCACGTTATCGCGACTGTAGATCTTGGCCTGCGCACCAGTTGAGGGTCTTCGGGCGGTGGTATCCGCGAGGGGCTTTTTATTAAACATAGGCAACCTGTATTAGTAGATGACGGGATCGGGGACGGTAGCATGCTCGACATGCGCGCCGAGCGCCTGCAGCTTTTCGACAAACTGCTCGTAGCCGCGCTTGATGTGATGGATGGCCGAAACCTCGGTCGTCCCGTCGGCGATCAAGCCCGCTACGACGAGGGCCGCTCCGCCACGCAGATCGGGCGAGGTAACCTGTGCACCCGAGAAGCCCTTGACGCCATGAATCATGGCATGATGGCTCTCGATACGAATGTCGGCACCCATGCGCACCAGCTCAGAGGCAAACATAAAGCGATTCTCGAAGATGTTCTCGGTAATAACGGAACTGCCGTCGGCGAGAGCGGAGAGCACCATAATCTGCGCCTGCATGTCCGTCGGGAAACCGGGGAACGGAAGCGTCTGGATGTCGACCGGCTTGATACGCTCGGCACGGTTTACATGGACGCCATCCTCGACGCGCTCGCAGTCGATGCCCATGAGCTCCATCTTCTTGAGCACCATGCCCAAGTGAATGGGGCAAAAGCCTGTGACGTCGACACCGCGATCGTCGGCCATCAACGCACCGGCAACGATAAAGGTACCGGCCTCGATGCGGTCGCCCACCACGCGATGGGTAACGGGATGGAGCTCTTCCACGCCTTCGATAGTCACAACGGGCGTACCGGCGCCAACAATCTTGGCGCCCATCTCGTTGAGCATGTTGGCGAGATCGACGATCTCGGGCTCGCGGGCGGCATTGTCGATAACCGTGGTACCCTGCGCGCGCACGGATGCCATAATGAGGTTCTCGGTCGCACCGACACTGGCGAACTCGAGCGTGACGGTGGTACCGCGCAGACCTTGGGGCGCATTAGCGTTGATGTAACCGTGGGCGGTATCGAACTCAACGCCCAGGGCCTCAAGACCAAGAATGTGCATATCGATCTTGCGAGCACCCAGGTTGCAGCCGCCCGGCATGGCGATCTTGGCGCGATGGAAGCGACCCAGCAGGGGTCCCATCACGGCTGTGGAAGCACGCATCTTGGCAACGAGCTCGTAGGGCGCCTCCCAAGAATCGACCTGGGAGGTATCGATCTCGAGCGTGTGCTCGTCGAGAACATCAATCGTGGCGCCCATACCCTTGAGCACCTTGCCCATCACGTGGACATCGGAAATATCGGGCACGTTCTGCAGCGTCGTCTTGCCCGGCGCCAGAAGCGTTGCCGCCATGAGTTTGAGCGCGGAGTTCTTGGCGCCCGAAACGGGCACGGAGCCTCCGATGGCGTGGCCACCCTCAACGCGGATAATATCCAAGGTCTACCCTTTCAAAAAGCATGCCCGGGGTGGCTGGGCCATCCCGGGCATGATGTGTTCGCAAATGGTCGAACGCTAAATCGTTTGACTATTGGGCAAGCTTGAGCTTACACCATGCGATTTCATTATAGAGGTAGGCGCGGCGTGCATCATCCTCCGACAAATTACCCAGCTTCTCTTCAAAACCTTGAATATCAGCTTTAAGCTTGTCGGCATCGACGGTCGCCAAATCGCAAGCGCGCTCGGCGAGAACGGTCACGACATCGTCCGCAACCTGGGCATAGCCGCCGGCCACGGCAAACGTGTGGTCGACAGTGCCCATGGCCTTATCGGAAACGCGAACGTAACCGCGGTCGATCGTGCAGATTTCGCTGGAGTGAGCAGGCAGAACGCCAAACTCGCCATCCGTGGACGGAATCGACACAAACGCAGCGTCGCCCTCATAGGCGCAGCTCACGGGGCACACGATGCGGATACGCATAACCTACTTCTCCCCCATCTTGCGGGCGCGCTCGCGCACGTCCTCAATCGTGGAAGCATAGCGGAATGCCTGCTCGGGCAGGTCATCGGCCTTGCCGTCGACAATCTCGGCGAAGGAGCGGACGGTATCCTCGACGCGGACGTAGACACCGGGGTTGCCGGTGAACTTCTCGGCGACGTGGAAGGACTGAGAGAGGAACTGCTGGATCTTACGGGCACGGTTGACCGTAAGGCGCTGCTCCTCGGACAGCTCGTCCATACCCAGAATGGCGATGATGTCCTGAAGGTCGGAGTACTCCTGCAGGAGCTCCTGGACCTTGACGGCGACACGGTAGTGCTCCTCGCCGACGATCGAGGGATCGAGAGCATCGGAGGAAGACGCGAGCGGGTCGATAGCCGGGAACAGACCGAGCGACGAAATGCTACGCGAAAGAACCGTGGTGGCGTCGAGGTGCGTAAACGTCGTGGCAGGCGCCGGGTCGGTCAGGTCGTCTGCAGGGACGTAGACAGCCTGGACGGAGGTAATGGAACCCGTCTTGGTCGAGGTAATGCGCTCCTGGAGGTCGCCCATCTCGGTAGCCAGCGTAGGCTGGTAACCGACGGCGGACGGCATACGACCCAGCAGTGCGGAAACCTCGGAACCGGCCTGGGAGAAGCGGAAGATGTTGTCGATGAACAGCAGAACGTCCTGGCCGCGATCGCGGAAGTACTCAGCGGTGGTAAGGCCAGCCAGACCGATGCGCAGACGCGCTCCAGGCGGCTCGTTCATCTGACCATAGACCAAGCAGGTCTTGTCGATAACGCCAGACTCGCTCATCTCGAGGAACAGGTCGGTGCCCTCACGAGTACGCTCGCCGACACCGGTGAACACCGAGGTGCCGCCGTGCTCCTGGGCGAGGTTGTTGATGAGCTCCTGGATCAGAACGGTCTTGCCGACGCCGGCGCCGCCGAACAGACCCGTTTTGCCGCCACGGATGTAGGGCTCGAGCAGGTCAACGGCCTTGATGCCGGTTTCGAAGATCTCGGTCTTGGTGGTGAGCTCGTCGAAGCGGGGCGCTGCGTGGTGGATGGGATAGAACTCCTCCACCTCGGGCATGGGCTTACCGTCGACAGGCTTGCCCATGACGTTCCAAATGCGGCCGAGCGTCTTGGGGCCAACGGGCATCTTCATGGGCTCACCGGTATCGGTGGCGATGAGACCACGCTGCAGGCCGTCGGTCGAGGACATGGCGACCGTGCGGACGACGCCGCCCGGAAGCTGGCTCTCGACCTCGAGGATCGTGCTCAGGTGACCGATCGGGGTCTCGGCCTCGACCGTGAGCGCGTTGTAGATCGGGGGCACCGCGCCGTCAAACTTGACGTCGACGACAGGGCCGATGATACGCACGATGCGACCATCACCGGCAGTCGTCTTCTTGGTGGCTTCCTCGACCGCAAGCTTTACGGTGTTATTAGCCATTACTGTTCCTCCAATGCTGAGGCTCCGCCGACGATCTCGTTGATCTCGGTCGTGATCGAAGCCTGGCGCACGCGACTATACGTGCGGGTAAGGGTCGAGATGATCGCGGTGGCGTTTTCCGTCGCGGAGTGCATGGCCTTGCGGCGTGCACCCTGCTCGGCGGCCGCCGAATCGATCAGGGCCTGGTAGATGACCGTCAGGATATAAGACGGTACAAGCTTGCCGAGAACATGCTCGGGAGAGGGCACGAACTCGAACGTCGACGAGATGCGCTTAGGGGCGTCGGTCTCGTTCTTACGCGGACCGTGGGCCATAGCGATCATCTCAGGATCGAGCGGCAGCAAGTGCTCGACGCGAAGCTCCTGATCCACGCGGTTCTTGGCGTGGTGGTAGACAAGCTCGACACGGTCAAGCTCACCGGCACGATACGAATCGCAGATATGAGAGGAGATCATGCGAGCCTGATTGAAATCGGGCTCGGAGGAATTGCCCTCAAAATGCATGATGACATTTGCGCGGTCACGGAAATACGTGGCCGGCTTACGCCCACACGCGATGATCTCGCACTCGATGCCGTCGTTCGCCCAAGAAGCGGCGAGCTTTTCGGCCGTGCGCTCCACCGTCGTATTGAAACCGCCGGCAAGGCCGCGGTCCGAAGCAATAACGACAATCAGGCCATGCTTGACGCTCTCATGCTTCTGCAGCATGGGATCGGTGCCCGAACAGGAGGCGTCGCCGGCAACCGTCAACATGACGTCGGTCAGCGCCTCCTTATAGGGCTCGGCCTGCTTGGAGCGATCGAGGGCACGACGGATCTTGGCCGTAGAGACCATCTCCATCGTGCGCGTGATCTGCTTGGTCGTGGTAACCGAGGAGATTCGCTTCTTAATGTCGCGAAGGTTGGCCATAGGGCTTAGTTCTCCTCTGATCCAGTCGTGTCGGCATGGTGCTTGGCCATGAACTGCTGCTTGAAGTCACCGATGACACGCAAGAGCTCGGCCTTGGTGTCGTCGTCGATCTTCTTGGCGCGAACCTTGTCGAGCAGCGAACCAAAGCCGTTGTCCATGTACTCGATGAGCTCGGCACGGAAAGGCAGCACGTCGGCGATCTCCAGGTCATCCAGGAAGCCCTCGTTGCCAGCGAACAGCGTAACGATCTGCTCGCCAACCTCAAACGGCTGGTAGCGCGGCTGCTTCAGGAGCTCGGTCATGCGGGCACCATGGGTCAGCTGCTTCTGAGTAGCCTCGTCGAGGTCGGAGCCGAACTGGGTAAAGCCAGCGAGCTCCTGGTACGAAGCGAGGTCCAGACGGAGGTTGCCGGCGACCTGCTTCATAGCCTTGGTCTGTGCATCGCCACCGACGCGGGACACGGAGATGCCCACGTCGACTGCCGGGCGCTGACCCTGGAAGAAGAGCTCGGACTGCAGGTAGATCTGACCATCGGTAATGGAAATGACGTTGGTCGGAATGTAGGCCGAGACGTCGCCGTCCTGGGTCTCGATGATCGGCAGTGCCGTCATGGAGCCGTAGCCGTTCTTCTTGGACATCTTGACGGCACGCTCGAGCAGACGAGAGTGCAGGTAGAAGATGTCGCCAGGATAGGCCTCGCGTCCGGGCGGACGATGCAGCGTCAGCGACATCTGACGGTAGGCCACGGCCTGCTTGGACAGGTCGTCGTAGATGACGAGCACGTGACCGCCGGGGTTGGTCTCGCTGGCGGGCTTACCGTCCTCGCCGTTGTACATAAAGAACTCGCCGATAGCGGCACCGGCCATAGGCGCGATGTACTGCATAGGGGCGGAATCGGCAGCGGTGGCCGAAACGATGATGGTGTAGTCGAGCGCACCGTGCTGAGCGAGGGTCTCGCGGATGTTGGCAACCGTGGAGGCCTTCTGGCCGATGGCGACATAGATGCAGACCATGCCCTTGCCGCGCTGATTGAGGATAGCGTCGATGGCAATGGCGGTCTTACCGGTCTTGCGGTCGCCGATGATGAGCTCACGCTGACCACGGCCGATAGGCACCATGGAGTCGATGGCCAACAGGCCGGTCTGAACCGGCTCGCACACCGGGGTACGGTCGATGACGCCGGGGGCCTTGAACTCGATGGGGCGACGGTGCGTGGCGACGATGTCGCCCAGGCCGTCGATGGGCTGGCCGAGCGGATTGACGACGCGGCCGAGCATGGCGCGGCTCACGGGGATATCCATAATGCGGCCAGTGGTGCGGCACTCGTCGCCTTCCTTGATGGAGTCGACGGCACCGAACAGAACGGCGCCGACCTCGTCACGGTCAAGGTTCTGGGCAAGGCCGAAGACGGTCTCGCCGGTATCGGAGCTCTTGAACTCCAGAAGCTCGCCTGCCATGGCGCTCTTGAGGCCGGAGACGCGCGCGATGCCGTCGCCTACCTCGTCGACCGTTGAAACCTCATGCGTATCGACCGTCGCGGAGAGGCTCGTGAGCTGCTCCTGCAGTTTCTTGGCGATATCCTGGGCATTGAGGGTTTCGGACATTAGGCTTCACCTCCGTACGAATTAGCAGAGTTTGCGAGGGTCTCCTGCGCGATGCGCAGCTGCGTCTTGACGGAAATGTCACGACGCTCGCCGCGGGCCTCGAGCACCAGGCCGCCCACGATAGACGGGTCGACCTGCTCGATAAGGAATACCTTGCGGCCGAAGTCCTGCTCGCATTTCTTAGTGATGGTTTGACGCAGCTCGTCGTCGAGCGGAATCGCCGTGGTGACGGTCACGCCCACTACATCCTCGTCTTCCTCGGCAACATACTTAAAGGCAGCTGCCACCTTGGGAAGAAGGTCGAGCTGGTCGCGCTTGGACATGGTGTCGAGCACGGCGATGATCTCGGGGCTGGCGCTAGCCAGGCGCTCGATCATCTCGAGGTCCTCGAACACATGGTTCTCGGCCTTGGCGGCTTCCAAAAGGGAGCGCGCGTAGGTCTCGAGCACCTTGTCCTGATAGCGGCTAGTCGGCATTCAGGCTACCTGCTTCCTGGATGTAGCGCTCGATGAGCTTCTTCTGCTCGGACTCGTCCTCGAGTGCCTCGCCCACGATCTTGGTGGCGACGGCAACGGACAGGTCGGCGATGGAGCTCGCGGCACCGGCGTAGATGGACTTGCGCTCGTCCTCGACGGTCGTGTGGGCCTTGGCGATGATCTCCTCGGCCTCCTTGTGAGCAGCCTCGATGATACGGGCGCGCTCGGACTCGGCGTCCTTACGGGCCTCGAGAACGATGTCGGCAGCCTGACGACGGGCGTCGGTGACGATCGAGTCGGACTCAGCGCGCTTGGCGATAGCCTCCTGCTTGGTCTTCTCGGCCTCATCGAGGCTCTCCTCGATCTTCTTGCCGCGCTCCTCCATGGTTTTCATGATGCCCGGCAGGGCGACCTTTGCCAGCACGATCCAGATGATCAGGAAGGCGATAAGCGCCGGGATGAACTCCGCCATCTTAGGGATGAGGATGTCCGCACCGGCAGCGCCGTCCTCGGCGAACGCGGAAACCGGCATAAGCAGCGCGGCCGCGGACGCGGAGAGTGCGATCGCGCTCTTCTGGGATGAAAGATTCATACTTGACGCTCCGTGCTATTTAACGATCAGCGCGACAACGAAGCCGATCAGAGCCAGAGCCTCGCCGAAGGCGGAGCCCATGATGAAGACGGTGAACACGCGGCCCTGGACCTCAGGCTGACGGGCCATAGCACCCGTAGCACCCAGAGCAGACAGGCCGATAGCAAGACCAGCGCCGATAACACCGAGACCGTAACCGATAACTCCCACGATTCCTCCTTTGTCGTGCGTGTCTTATTTCACGCAGGATAACCTTTTTATAACTGCCGGGCTCCATGGGTACGGGCACCGGCGGTTTAACGAATTGCCTTACCTTTAAGGCGCGAACGGAAGATTACTCCTCCTCCGCGACCTCCTCTGCCTCGGAGACATACACGGCGGTAAGGACCGTGAAGACGTAAGCCTGGATGGCGCCGACCACAAGCTCGATCGCATAGATCAGGATGAGGATGGCAAGCCAGGCCAGCGAAGGCAGGGCGCCGACGGCGTGGGCCGCGGAAGCCTGCTGAAGCAGCGGCTGCATGAACATGCTCGCCATGATGGCGAACGAGCCCATGACCACGTGTCCTGCGAACATGTTGCAGAACAGACGGACGGCAAGCGTGATAAGGCGCAGGAAGGTCGAGAAAAGCTCGACGACCCACACAAGCACGTTCATCGGGAAGCTCACGCCCTGCGGGGCGAGGCTCTTGATGTAGCCGATCACGCCGTGAGCCTTGCATCCGTAGTAGATGAAGTACACGAAGGCGAAGATGGCGAGCGCGGCGGTGGAGCCGATTGCACCGGTGCCGGGCTTCATTCCCGGGATCAGGCCGATCATGTTATTGATCAGGATGAACAGGAAAAGCGAGCACAGGAACGGGAAGTGCTTCTTCCAGTTCTCACCCACGACGCCCTTGCCGATATCGTTCTCGACGTACTCGATGATGTACTCGAAACCGTTGACGAAGAAGCCCTTGGGAACCAGGGTCTGCTTCTTCTTGAACACGGCCAGGACGATCAGGAGCACGATCGTGGAGACGATCAGCCAAAACGAGTACTGCGTGATGCCGCAGCTCAGATCGCCCACGACGGGGGTGGAGCTGAACTCGCTGACCAGATGATTA
>CABSUD010000032.1:0-8881 GCA_902480795.1 uncultured Collinsella sp.
ACAGAAGATTCTTGGGCTTCACTCATCATACAAGTTAAACGTTCAAATTCCAATTTTTTTATGAAGACAATTTGTTTATATTTCGAGATACATCAGATTATCCATCTGAAGAGGTATCGTTTCTTCGATATCGGTACCGACCATTATTACTATGATGACTATGAGAATGAGCGTAGCATCAGTGATATTGCAGAGCATTCTTATATGCCTGCCCTCACAGCCTTAGAGGATATGATCAAGGCCAACGGACAGTATTTCAAGGTGGCTTTCTCTATCTCTGGTGTGGGTATGGAGCAGTTGGAGCTACATGCGCCTCAGGTGCTCGAGAAGTTGCAGGATCTCAACAAGACAGGTTGCGTAGAGTTCCTCGCCGAACCTTATTCTCATGGCTTGGCATCTCTCGTCAACGAGGAGAGCTTTAAAGCCGAAGTACAGCGTCAGACTGCCAAGATGGAGGAGTACTTTGGCAAGAAGCCACAGGTGCTGCGCAACTCTTCGCTTATCTATAGCGACGACATCGGTTTGCAGGCTTCACAGATGGGCTTTGTGGGTATGCTTACCGAGGGTGCTAAGCATGTGTTGGGATGGAAGTCTCCACACTATGTCTACAACTGCGCTTTGGCTCCCAACCTCAAGCTCTTGCTTCGCGACGTGCGCCTGAGCGATGATGTATCTCTGCGTTTTAACAACAGCAACTGGGATGGCTATCCTCTCTTTGCCGACAACTATATCAATCAGATTGCTGCCCTGCCTCAAGAGGAGCAGGTTATCAATATCTTTATGGAGCTGTCTGCTCTTGGTATTGCCCAGCCCTTGTCAAGCAACATTCTGGAGTTCCTGAAGGCTCTACCAGCTTGCGCTAAGGAAAAAGGCATCACCTTCTCTACTCCTGTTGAGATTTGCAAGAAGATGAAGTCGGTAGGCGAGTTGAATGTTCCTGACACCCTGAGTTGGGTAGACGAGGAGCGTGATGTCAGCACCTGGTTGGGTAACTCTATGCAGCGTGAGGCTTTCAACAAACTTTATAGTGTTGCCGACCGTGTACGCATTGCCAACGATCCACGTATCAATCAGGACTGGGATTACCTGCAGGCAAGTAACAACTTCCGCTTTATGACCACCAAGCCCAGCAATGTGGGTCTCGACCGTGGTATCTACAGCGATCCTTTCGATGCTTTCACCAACTATATGAATATTCTTGGCGACTTCATCAATCGTGTCAACGACCTCTATCCTTCTGATGTGGATAACGACCAACTGGAGGGTCTTCTCACCACCATCAAGAATCAGGATGAGGAAATCGAGGTAAAGGACAAGGAGATTGTTCGCTTGCAGGCTAAGCTCGAGAAGATAGAGAAGGAGGCAGAGAAGCTTCGTTCAGAGAAGAAACCTGCTGCCAAGAAGACAGCTACTAAGGCTCCTGCCAAGAAAGCGTAACAAAGCCGTTACAGCTGTAATTACCCGCCCCGCAGGGGCGTAGGATACAAGTCATAACCGTTCCGGGAGAAACATCCCCGGGGGAAAGGAACGTATGAATAAGATCTTCGACAACAAGCAGGAGTTTACCGAGCTCTATCGCGATGCCGTCATGAGCATCAGCGGCAAGAGCGTCGAGGCCGCCAGCGACCTCGACCGCTTTAACGCCCTGGCCAAGCTCGTGGCCGAGAAGGCCCGTACCGTTGCCACCAAGAGTGACGCCCGCGCCACCGCCGAGGGCAAAAAGCGCGTGTACTACTTCTCGATCGAGTTTTTGATCGGCCGCCTGCTCGACAACTACTTGCTCAACTTTGGCGTGCGCGACATGGTCGCCGAGGCGCTCGACGACATGGGCTTCGACCTGTCCGTCATCGAGAACCAGGAGCCCGATCCGGCGCTGGGCAACGGTGGCCTGGGCCGTCTTGCGGCATGCTTCCTGGATTCCATGGCAGCCGAGGGCATTGCCGGCTACGGCAACGGCATGCGCTACCGCTACGGCCTGTTTAAGCAGGAGATCGTCAACGGCAGCCAGGTCGAGGCCACCGACGAGTGGCTCACCCACGGCTATCCCTGGGAGGTCCGCCGTCAGGATAAGGCCGTGACCATTAAGTTTGGTGGCCATGTTGAGGGCTTTGAGGAGAACGGCCGCACGTTCTACCGCACGGTGGACACGCAGGACATCCTGGCCGTCCCTTATGACATCCCTGTCGTGGGCTATGCCGGCGAGACTGTCAACAAGCTGCGCGTCTGGGCCGCCGAGCCGGTCGAGGAGCACTTCGATCTGGAGGCCTTCAACCGCGGCGACTACGCCCTGGCCGATGCCGAGCGCGCCGAGGCCGAGGCCATCAGCGCCATCCTCTACCCCAACGACGCTGGCGAGCACGGCCGCCTGCTGCGCCTGAAGCAGGAGTACCTGTTTGTCTCGGCCGGCATCTACAGCCTGCTCGATACCTTTGAGAAGGAGCACGGCGCTAACTGGGAGCTGCTGCCGCAGTTTGTGGCCATCCATACCAACGATACCCATCCCGCCATGTGCGGTCCCGAGCTCATGCGTATCCTCATCGACGAGAAGAAGCTCGAGTGGGACGACGCCTGGAACATCGTGACGCAGGTCGTGAGCTACACCAACCACACCATCCTGCCCGAGGCTCTGGAGAAGTGGCCCATCGGCACGTTCTCCAAGCTCCTCCCCCGCGTGTACCAGATCATCGACGAGATCAGTCGTCGTTGGCACGAGTCGTTCGACACCACGCAGGAAGGCTGGCAGGAGCGTCTGCGCCAGACCGCCATCCTGTGGGACGGCGAGATTCGCATGGCCAACCTGTCTGTGATCTGCAGCCATAGCGTCAACGGCGTGGCCAAGATCCACTCCGACATCATCAAGAACATCGTGCTCAAGGACTTCTACGCCTTAACGCCCGAGAAGTTCAACAACAAGACCAACGGCATTTCGCACCGTCGCTTCTTCGCCGAGGCCAACCCCACCTATGCCAAGCTCGTCACCGAGGCTATTGGCGACGGCTGGCTCAAGGACGCCTTTGAGCTGGAGAAACTCAAGGAGTTTAAGGACGACACTGAGTTCCTGAAGGCCGTGGGTGCCTCCAAGCGCGCCAACAAGGAGCGCCTGGCCGCCTACGTTAAGGCCGAGACCGGTCTGGTCATCGACCCCAATACCGTTTTCGATGTTCAGGTTAAGCGCTTCCATGCCTACAAGCGCCAGCTCATGAACATCATGAAGGTGATGGACATCTACAACCGTCGCATCGCCGATCCCAACTTCCACGTGACGCCGACGACCTTCATCTTTAGCGGCAAGGCTGCCTCGAGCTACACCTTTGCCAAGGAGACCATCCGCCTCATTAACTCCGTTGCCGAGGTCATCAACAACGATGCCCGCGTCAACGAGGTCATGAAGGTCTGCTTTATCCCCAACTTCCGCGTGAGCAACGCCCAGCTCATCTACCCCGCCGCCGAGATCTCGGAGCAGATCTCCACGGCCGGCAAGGAGGCCTCTGGCACGTCCAACATGAAGCTCATGATGAACGGCGCCATTACGCTGGGCACCCTCGACGGCGCCAACATCGAGATCGCCGACCTGGCCGGCCGCGAGAACGAGGCCATCTTTGGCCTGACCGCTCCCGAGGTCGAGCAGCTCTGGGCATCGAACAGCTACTTTGCGTGGGATACGCTCAACGGCGACCGCGAACGTCTGGGCCGCGTGATGGACGAGCTCAAGGACAACACCTTTGCGGGTCTTTCGGGCAACTTCGAGAGCATCTACAACGAGCTCATGAACAACAACGACCCCGACCTGGTCATGGCCGATTTCCGCAGCTACGTCGACGCCTGGGAGGCGCTCACGAACAGCTACGGCGACCAGGAGACCTGGAACCGCAAGGCGCTGCTCAACACCGCCTCCTCCGGCTGGTTCTCGAGCGACCGCACCATTCGCGAGTACCGCGACGAGATCTGGCACGCGTAAAGGCGCGCGAGCTCCCCTATGCCAGCACGGCATTACTCGACGGGCGCGACCGAGCGCCGCGCCCGTCGCTAATGGGTTTAAGAACATCGATGACAGAAGGAGAAATCGATGAGTAAGAAAGAATGCATCGCGATGCTCCTCGCAGGAGGACAGGGCAGCCGATTGGGGGCACTCACCCAAAAGATCGCTAAGCCGGCGGTTAGCTTTGGTGGCAAGTTCCGCATTATCGACTTTTCGCTGTCCAACTGCTCCAACTCGGGCATCGACACGGTGGGCGTTCTGACGCAGTACCGTCCCTACCTGCTGCATGCCTATGTGGGCTCCGGCGAGGCTTGGGATCTGGACAGCCGCGACGGCGGCGTGTCGATCTTGCCGCCGTACGAGACGCAGACCGGTGGCGCCTGGTATGCGGGCACAGCCGATGCCATTACGCAGAACCTCGACTACATCAAGGCCAACGATCCCAAGTACGTCCTGATTCTTTCTGGCGACCACCTGTATCGCATGGACTACCGCAAGATGCTCAAGACGCACATTGAGAACAACGCCGACCTCACGGTAAGCGTTATGCCCGTGCCGTGGGAGGAGGCCAGCCGTTTTGGCATCCTGACCACCGACCCCGAGGACGGCCGCATCACCAAGTTTACCGAGAAGCCCGAGAAGCCCGATTCGAACCTTGCATCCATGGGTATCTACATCTTCTCGGCAGACGTGCTGATCGAGGCGCTCGAGGCAGACGCCCTGGACCAGCGCTCGAGCCACGACTTTGGCAAGGACATCATCCCCAAGTTGCTCGGCGAGGGCAAGCGCCTGTACAGCTACGAGTTCCACGGCTTTTGGAAGGACGTCGGCACCATCGCCAGCTTCCACGAGACCTCGATGGACCTGCTGGGCAACAACCCCGAGTTCGATTTGTTTGACAAGAACTTCCCCATCATGTCCAACATCACCACGCGTCCGCCGCACTACATTGGCCCTGACGGCCGCCTGGACGACTGCCTGGTCTCCAACGGCTGCAAGATCTACGGCACCGCTCGCCACTCGATCCTTTCGACCGATGTCATCATCGAGGAGCGCGCCGTGGTCGAGGACTCCGTGCTGCTGCCGGGTGCGCACGTTAAGAGCGGCGCGCACATCTGCCGCGCTATTTTGGGCGAGAACTCCACGGTCGAAGAGGGCGTGAAGCTCGGCTCTGTCGATACCACCAAGGATACGGCCGTCGTTGGAAATGACGTCGTTATCGGGAAGGGGGAATGATCCGATGATCAATCGCAAGGCCATCGGTTATATCACCGCTAACTACTCTTCGACCTACGGCAGCGTGCTGCTCAAGGACCGCCCCATCGCGTCCGTTCCGTTTTTGGGCCGCTACCGCCTGATCGACTTCCCGCTGTCCAACATGATGAATGCCGGCATTAAGACCGTCGGCGTCGTCATGCCGGGCAACTACCGTTCGCTGATCGATCACGTGGGCTCGGGCAAGGACTGGGGCCTGGACCGCAAGAAGGGCGGCCTGTTCATGGTGCCCGGCAACGCGTATGGCACCACCAAGGGCGGCATGCGCTTCCTGCTGCGCGACATCATCTCCAACAAGACGCTGTTCCAACGCTCGGACAAGCCCTATGTTGTGATGATGGGCACCAACATCATCTTTAACATGGACCTCAACACCATCATCGACGCGCACGAGAACTCCGGAGCCCAGATGACCGTGGTGTACTGCAAGGCCACGCGCAACGTCGATGACGAGACCAAGCTCGAGATTAACGAGAACGGCCGCCTGACGGGCGTGAGCGCCGGCGTCGTGTACGGCGACAACGCCTCGATGGACTGCTGCATCGTCAACCGCGAGACGCTGCTCGAGATTATCGACCACTACCAGGCTGCCGACTATCTGGACCTGCTCGAGGCACTCCAGGGCGACTTTGGCAACATTGACGTGTGCAGCTACGAGTACAAGGGCGAGGTCGTGGGCGTGTTTAGCGAGAAGTCGCTCTATCGCCGTAGCATGGACCTGCTCGACCAGACCGTGGCCGACCAGCTCTTCGATCCCGAGCGCCCGATCCTGACCAAGGCTCACGACGTGCCGCCTTCGCGCTATGCGACCGGTAGCCACGCGTGCAACTCGATCATCTCGGCCGGCTGCATCATCAAGGGCACCGTGCGCAACTCGATCCTGTCGCGCGGCGTTGTGGTCGAGGAAGGCGCCTCGGTGACCAACTCGATCATCAACCAGAGCTGCATCATCAAGAGCGGCGCCCGCGTTGAGAATGCTATTCTGGACAAGAACAACGTGGTTCCCACCAACACCGAGCTTCGCGGCACGCCCGAGAACATCCTGGTGCTGGGCAAGGCCCCGTTAACTCCCGATACCACCATCGTGCATTAACGTAGGCACCGCAACATCGCTCGTAACATGCAGAATAGCCGCCCGGTTTGCGCCAGGCGGCTATTCTCGAATTGCAACAGGGAGATAATATGGCAGATTCCAGCAAAAAGATGCAGATCGTGTTTGCCTCGGCCGAGTGCGCACCGTTTGTAAAGACCGGTGGCCTGGGCGACGTGGCGGGCTCACTGCCTGCGGCGCTTGTGCGCGCCGGCGCCGAAGTCATCGTGATGGTGCCCAAGTACGCCACCATCAAGGACGAGTACAAGGCGCAGATGGAGCACTTCTCCGACTTTTACGTGAGCTTGGGCTGGCGCAACGAGTACTGCGGGCTCGAGAAGCTCGAGCACGACGGCGTCACGTATATGTTCATCGACAACGAGCGCTACTTTGCGCGCGACTATCCGTACGGCTTCTTTGACGACGGCGAGCGCTTTGCGTTCTTCTCCAAGGCCATCACCGAGAGCCTGCAGCACCTGCCGGCCGGCTTTGAGTGCGACATCCTGCACTGCAACGACTGGCAGACGGCACTGGCGCCCGTGTTCTTGCGCGAGTTCTACCAGGGCCTGCCGCTGTACGACCGCGTCAAGACCGTGTTCTCGATCCACAACGTGGCGTTCCAGGGCCAGTTTAGCGACACCGTGATGGAGGACATCCTGGGTGTGGCGCACATTCCGGCGGCCGCCTCGCAGCTGCGTTGCGACGCCTGCAGCATCAACTACATGCTGGGCGCGCTGCACTATGCCGATGCCATCACTACGGTGAGCCCCACCTATGCCAACGAGATCCAGACGCCCGAGTTTGGCGAAGGTTTGGACGGTGTGCTGCGCGAGCGCTCCTATGCGCTGCAGGGCATTTTGAACGGCATTGACGTGGCGGGCTTTGACCCGGCGACCGACAAGCGCATTGCCGCAAACTACACGGTTGATGACCGTTCCGGCAAGGCCGTGTGCAAGGCCAAGCTGCAGGAAGAGCTGGGGCTCGAGGTTCGCGACGACCGACCGCTCATGGTGATGGTCACGCGCCTGACGCGCCAAAAGGGCATGGACCTGGTCATGTACGCGCTCGACCGCATCCTGGCCGGCGGCGTGCAGGTAGCCGTGCTGGGCACGGGCGATCGCGACTACGAGGACGGCCTGCGCTACTTCCAGGACAAGTACCCCGGCACCATGGCCGCGCGCATCGAGTTCGATCCCGCGCTGTCGCAGCGTATGTACGCCGCCGCCGACATGTTCCTGATGCCTTCGAAGTTTGAGCCCTGCGGCCTGTCGCAGATCATCGCCATGCGCTACGGTACCCTGCCCATCGTGCGCGAGACCGGCGGCCTGAAGGACACCGTGATCCCGTACAACGAGTTTACCGGCGAGGGCACGGGCTTCTCGTTTAGCAACTTTAACGGCGACGAGATGGGCGATGCGGTATTCCGCGCGGCGCGTCTGTTCTGGGATAACCGCGATGCCTGGAACCAGCTGGTCACGCAGGCCATGAGCCAGGACTTTAGCTGGACGCGCTCTGCCGACAAGTATCTGGACCTGTACTTCTTTATGCACCCGGAGATTGAAAGGCCGGCGGCGGTTGTCGACGAGTCTGAGGCTGTTGCTGAGCCGGAGCCCAAGGCCGAGGAGAAGCCGGTTGAAGCTGAGCCCGCTAAGGCCGAGCCTGAGGTGAAGGCTGAGGTTGCTCCTGAGGCAAAGGCCGAGGCCAAGCCCACAGTTAAGAAGACCGCGACTCGTAAGACGACGGCCAAGAAGGTCACAGCGACCAAGGCGGCGGCAACAAAGACCACCGCTGCCAAGACAACGACCACGCGCAAGCGCACGACCGCCGCTGCCAAGAAGGCCGCAGAAGCCGTGGCTACTCCCGAGGAAAAGGCCGAGGTCGCCGAGGCCAAGCCGGCCGCCAAGGCTCCGGCAAAGACCGCTGCCAAGAAGACGACCACGACCGCCAAGAAGGCAACGGCAGCCAAGAAGGCAACGGCAACGAAGTCGACGGCCACGAAGGCAGCCGCAAAGCCAGCCGTCAAGGTCGAGGAGGCGGGCGCTGAGCCCAATGCCGTGGCAACTGTCGAGGCAAAGCCGGCCGCAAAGACCACCACACGCAAGCGCACCACGACGACGGCCAAGAAGACCACGGCAAAGGCCACAACTCCCAAGGCAGAGACTAAGCCCGCCGCTGCCAAAGAGGAGCCCAAGGCCGAGGTAAAGGCCGCCCCGAAGGCAGAGGCCAAGCCCGAGCCCGCCAAGGAGACCCCGGTCTCCCCCGCCGCTCCGGCAGAGGAAAAGGCTCCGACCAAGAAGACCTCCGTCCGCAAGGCAACGGCCACCCGCAAGCGCCGCTAATCCGGACGATCCACAATCTAATCCTCAATAAACAAGGGGTGTCATTCAGCGTGACACCCCTTGTTCTATAGATGGGTAAAACGATTTTCTAGCACAACCGTTCGCCGATAGTGAGCGGCTGTAGTTTATACAACTAAAGTACAACGATATACTTAAATACTGTGCGTTAAGCCCATGGCCTGCTGGCCATGACTGTAT
>CABSUD010000033.1:0-8819 GCA_902480795.1 uncultured Collinsella sp.
TAGCAAAAGGAAGATTTTTTGTTGATTTACCTACTTCCCTGCTATATAATAGGATTTATATACAAGGGAGGAACGGAAAATGCTGATCTCAACCAAAGGGCGGTATGCGCTTCGGGTCATGGTCGATCTGGCCGAGCACCAGGCAGCCGGTCGCATCCCGCTCAAAGAGATCGCGGCGCGACAGGGGATTTCCGAGAAATATCTCGAGAACATTTTGGCTACGCTCGTGCGCGCCAACATGCTCTCGGGCATGCGCGGCAAGGGCGGCGGCTATGTGCTCACGCGCCCGCCCGAGCAATACACGGTGGGCGAGATCTTGCGCCTGACCGAGGGCAGTCTGGCGCCGGTCGCCTGCCTGGATGGCGACTGCAAGGGCTGCTCGCGATCTGATGAGTGTCCCACGCTCGACGTGTGGAAGAACCTGGACAAGCTCATCAACGACTACCTCGACGGTGTGACGCTCGATCAACTTGTCGCTCCCAACCATGGCTACGACTACGTCATCTAACCCACACCTGCATTTGGGGACGGGGTGGAAATGGTAGATTTTCTCGCCCTTTGAGACTTGGCAAATAAGAAGGCCGCCCATTTTTGCGATGGGCGGCCTTCGTTTTGGGCTGTTGAGACGGACACGGCCGGAATGGCCGTTTTAGTCCTCGGCGATGCTGTCGAGGATGCTGCGCGTGATGGACACCAGGATGCTGCCCATAAAGGCCGATCCAAAGCTGGCGATGGAGATGCCGACGCCTAGCAGGTTGACCGACAGGTAGCTCGCGAGCTCAAGCATAAAGCTGTTGACGACAAGCTGGAAAATGCCCAGCGTAATGATCGTGAGCGGCAGCGAGATGACCGTGAGGAACGGTTTGACGAACGAATCGACGATGTTCAGGAACAGTCCCACAAAGGCAAAGCAGACCCAGGCCTCGGCAAAGCCGAAGGGTTGGATACCGGGAACGAGGAACGTGGCGATTGCGATGGCGATCGAGGTGAAGAGCCAGTTAAGCATAAAGCGCATGGCGTGAATCCTTTCTTGCGCCGGGGTTGCTGGCGTCGCGTGAAGCGGCTTGCGGCGGCGACCTGGATGGTTGCGCGGGCGCGCCGCGGTGTTTGGGCGCCCATTGTCTCAAATACTCGTGGAGCTTACGTGCGCATTTGGTTTCTAAACGGCGTTCGTCCTGAAAAACGCGCCGCTGGCAGAGAGTCTTGTCGCTTTAGTTTGGTGGTGTGCTACACTGCTACGGGCAAAAGCCACAGGCGTTGCCCTATTGCATAGAACGGGTGAACGATGCCCGATGTCAGTATCAACTTCGATGCCTTTTGGCGGGTTTGGCGGTGATCGATGAATATCGAGAACATGTTTGACAAGCCTGATGTCAAGCAGCTGGTCCACGCATTTAGCCTTTTGGACGACGAGAAGGATATCCAAGCGTTTTTGACCGATATCTGCACGCCGCGCGAGATTTGCGACCTTTCTCAGCGTTTGCAGGTTGCGCGCTATTTGGACGAGGGCGAGCCTTATGTTGAGGTTCAGGCCCGTACCGGCGCTTCGTCCACCACGGTGAGCCGCGTTTCAAAGGCGCTGAACGGCGAGTACGGTGGCTACCGCAAGATCCTCATTAAGTTGGAGGATGGCGAGTAGGCCGCGCAAAACCAATTGTTCAAAACCGCTCCTCCGGGGGCGGTTTTTATATGCCCACAATCGGCTGGTTCGTTGGGGCCAGGTTGCTTTGTACCAAAAGATGGAGCTGCGGTGGCAATGTGTCCGCTTGGGCGGGTAGGATGGATGCATTGATTATTGCGAACAGTTTGAGCGGAGGACCATGCCTGTTCGAATCTATACCACCAATGCCGGCACGGATTTGAGCGATGCCGAGTCGGCGCTGCTTGCCGACCTTATTGCCCGTCACGGGCGTGCCGTGTTGCTGGCACCAACGTTTGCCGAGCTCGACCTGTGCCGTCATGATGCGGCGGAAGCCGGCGTTTCGCTGGGTATCGACTACAAGACGCCTACATCGTGGCTTCGCTCGCTTTGGGAGCTTTTGGGCGACGGGCGCGGTTTCGTCGACAACCTGCAGCGCCAGATGCTGTTTTCGGACATGGTCACGCGCCTCGATGATGCCGACCTGCAGCCGCTTTCGCGCAGCCAGGGCACGGTGCGCATGCTCGCGCGCATGGCCCGCGATGTGCTGCCGGGCGTAGCGGGGACGGGTGCCGAGCGCTGCTGCGGCGACGTTTGCCGTCCCGATCCCAAGAGCGACGCCGAGGCTCGCGTATTCGAGCTTTTGCGTGCCTACGCGGGCGGTTTGGACCGTCGAGATATGGTCGAGCCCTGCGAGGCAGCCGACATTATGGCCGGTGCCCTGGCCGATAGCCTGCCGGCGTGCGCCCGCGCCGTATGCGTGCGCGGTATCACGTCGTTTACGCACGGTCTACTCGAGCTGCTGTCTGCCGTGGCGAACAATGGGGGAGAGGTCGTCGTGCTGCTTGCCTGCGAGCAGGCGGCAATGCGCGAGGAACTTGCTGCCGCCTTTGATGCCCGCGGTGTGCTGTTTGAGATCGCGCCGCTGGGGGAGGACGCCGTCGCGTCTGATGTCGCTTGCGGGGCCGCCGCTCAGCCTGCCTTTATTGAGGTCGCCGGCCCCCATGCCCGTGCTCATGTCTATGCGGACGCCATCGATAAGTTGGTGAAAGCGCACAAGGAGTCCAAGGCCGATAAAGCTACTGCAACGCCCGCCGACCCTGTGCGCGTGCTCGTTGTTTCTGCCCGGGCATCCCAGCTGTTCGGTGAGCTCGCCTCTCGTCTGGCGGCGCGTCACATTGCGTCCGAGACGACCGAGTTCACGGCGTTTTCCCAGTCCATCGCGGGCAGGCAGTTTACGGCGCTCGCCAACCTGATCGAGCGTATGAAAGCCGCCGACGAGGGCACCGCTTCCAAGACCGAGTGGTGGCCCGCTCCAGAGCTTACCGACTGGATTTATAGCCCGCTTTCGGGTACTGACGCCGCGAGCGCCCGCGGCTTCGACAAGAACATGCGCCTGTCGCGCAGCAAGACCACTGCGGGCGTCAAGAGCCTGCTGCAGAGCGTGCAGGGCCAGGTCAGGTCCTCGCGCAAGGCTGCCAGTGATGAGAACTGGTTTAAGAACGTGCCGTGCGTGGTCTCGGACGTGTTTCAGGCGCTGTGGCGCGACAAACCCGTGACGGCGCTCAAGGCCATGCTCGCCGTTGCAGAGGCGCTGCCCGATCGCGCTCTAGGCGGTCTTGACGGCCAGGCCCGTCGCCAGGCAGAGACGGCTTTGCTGCGCCATGCCATCGACATCCTTATGAACGATGCTCGCGCGCTCGACGTGTCGCAGGCCGCGACCGTGCCGGTTCTCGACGGCGTTCGAACCAGGGTGGACAAGCGCAGCACCGCTTACGATTACGAGACCTACGAGGTCGATCGCACGCCACGGGCGCAAGTGCGCTTCGTGTCGCTTGCCGATGCGTCGGTTTTGCGTCCTGGCGGCTACGATGCCGTGCTGTTTGCCGATGTCGACCTGGACAGCTATCCGCTTTCGCACGAAGAGGGCCCGCTTGCCACGTTGACGGCCGAGCTGCGCCGCGACGGCGTGTCTTTGGAGCCCGCCGCCCTGCTGCGCGTGCGCTTTGGCCGTGCGATGCAGGCGGCGAGCGGTCCGGTCGCGCTCGCCCGTGTGACGCACGATCGCCAGGCACGCGAGTGCTACCCGGCAGCCGTATGGACCGAGCTGTGGGCGCATGCCGAGGCCGCTGGCGCTGCCAAGCTCATGCGCGTGGGCGAGGGCGATATCATCGCCGACTTTGATCCCGCGGCAGGTGAAGGTCTTAGGTGCGAGCGCGTGACCTGCGAAGCTCCTCAGCATCTGAGCGATGAAGCCATTCCTTATCTTGTCCTGCGCCGTCGCGATGGCGAGGGCGAGGATGCGCCGCTGGTGCCGCGCCTGACGTCCGCCTCGCAGATCGAGGCCTATTCCACCTGTCCTCTGTGCTGGTTCGTGTCGTATCGCGTGAAGCCCCAGTCCATCGACGCGGGCTTTGGCAACATGGAGAAGGGCAACTTTGTCCACGATGTGCTGGAGCACCTGCATGCCCGCCTGCCCCAGGAGGGCATGGAACGCGTGACGCCCGAGAATCTGCCGCGCGCTCAGGAGCTGCTGTGCGAGGTCTTTGACGAGACGTTGGCCGAGCACGCTGGCAAGCGAGGCACGGAGGGCCCGCTCGTGCCGCTCTCTGCGGTGGAGGAGCGCCAGGTGGCCGAGATCTTGCCGCAGCTGGAGGGTGTGCTTGCCTATGAAGCCGAGGCGCTGACTCCTTTTGCTCCACGCTACCTGGAGTTTGCCTTTAACGATCTTAAAGTTGAGTATGCCGGTTGGCCACTCGGTGGGCGCATCGACCGCGTGGATGTGGACGCCGAGAACCGCGCCGTGGTAATTGACTACAAGCATCGTTCGGGCGTTGAGGAGTTTAAGCTCGCCGACCCCACGGTGCGTGACGAGGAGACGGGCGAGGCTCCCATCGACGATCCGCGCTGGCTGCCGGCCCATACCCAAACGCTCATCTACGCACAGGCCATGCGTCGGGCACTGGGCTTGGATACCCGTGCTGCGCTCTATTTTTCGACCAAGGGCGGCAAGCCCGCGCTGCGCGGTGCGGCGAGCGCCGAGTTGCTCGAGGAAGAGCGCGGCGACGGTCGCATCCCGGGCCTTAAGAAGGGCTTTCCGGGCGAGGGCGGCAGCATGGACTTCGACGCCCTGCTCGATCGCGTGGAGGCCGGCATCGCCGAGCGCCTGCGCGAGCTCGAGGCAGGCAACGTTGCCGCCGTCGACCCGACGTCGGCTCAGGCCGCGCATGCGCGCTGCTCGTATAACCACGAAGGAACGTTTGTAAGGAGGGACGTGTAGACCATGGATCTTTCGACTTTGATGCCGCAACAGCTGCAGATCGTCAAAACGCTCGACCGTCCGCTGTTTGTCTCGGCGGGCGCCGGTTCGGGCAAGACCTTTACCCTCACGCGCCGCATCGTCTACGCGCTCTCGCCCGAATCCGGTCCGTTCGTTGAGCATCTGGACCAGGTGCTCGCCATTACCTTTACCAAAGATGCCGCGGCCGAGATCCGTGACCGCGTGCGCCGCGCGCTCATCGACGAGGGCATGGACGAGGAGGCCCTGACCGTCGACGATGCGTGGATCTCGACCATTCACGGCATGTGCTCGCGTATCCTGCGTGCACACGCGTTGGAGCTAGGCATCGATCCCGAGTTCACGGTGCTCACCGATACCGACGAGCTTATGGACCAGGCTGTTGAGCATGTGCTGGCCCGCGCGACGGCGCCCGATGCCGCCCCCGAGCTCGCGGCATCGCTCAAGGCCCTCTACGCCTGGTATCCCATGGCGGGTGAGGGCGGCCCCTTTGGCGCCGGCACGACCATCAAGGGCCTGGTGCGCGAGCTGCTGGAGCTGTCGAGCCAGCTGCCGGGCGGCATGGACGACGTGCGCGTGGTGCGCGGCCAGGCCGATACCTCGGCACTCGCCGATGCCTATCGCGCGGCGCTGGGCGCAAGCAAGGTCGCGACCGAGAAGGCGCAGATGGCGCTCGATGCCATCGGTGCGTTCGAGGCGAGCGGCAAGACCATGGCCGATGCGGCGCGACTCATGATGTCGTGTGCCATGCCGCGGGCGAGCAAGGCATTCCCTAAGGAGCAGGTCGAGCTGCTCAAGGCCGAGGCCGCCGATGCGTTTATCAATATCGTGCTTGCCTGCGGTGGTCCGGCGCTCGATGCGCTGGTGGGCCTGGCACGTTCTGTGGAGGCCGAGTACCGGGCGCTCAAGGCCGGCCAGTCTGCCCTCGACAACAATGACTTGCTGCGCATGGCCTACGAGGCCCTGCGCGATTACCCGGCCATCCGAGCGGCATACGAGGGCCGCTTTAAGATGGTCATGATCGACGAGTTCCAGGATACCGACCAGATGCAGGTCGACCTGATCCGTTACCTGACCGGCGCGGGGGAGCGTGCGCTTTGTACCGTGGGCGATGCGCAGCAGTCGATCTACCGCTTCCGCGGCGCCGAGGTCGAGGTGTTCCGCCGCCAGGAGCGCAAGGTGGGATCGACGGCAGCGTCCGAGACGGTCGCCACGCCGGATGTCCCCGCCGGCGAGCTCGTCAAGCTCGTGCGCAACTTCCGCAGCCATGACGAGGTACTGCGTTACGTGGCACGCGTCTTCGACGGCGATGACGGCGGCCTGATGCAGGGCTTTTTGGACCTTGAGGCGAGCGACGGCCGCAAGGACACGCTAGTGGCAGATGCCTCGCGTCGCCAGGCCCTCTTTGTTGCCGGCGGCAGCACGCAAGAGCGCACACAGGCCAAGGCCCGTGCGATCGCCGAGCGATTCCGCGCGCTTGCCGATGCCGGCCAGCCCCAGGGCGGCATGGTGCTGCTGTTGGGCCGCATGACCAACGCGGACGTCTACGCACAGGCTTTCCGCGACCAGGGGCTCGACTGTGTTATCGCGGGCGGCTCGGTCTTTGCCCAAGCCGCCGAGGTGCAGACGGTGCGCGCCCTGGTCTGCGCGCTCGCCAATCCGGCCGATACGGCGCAGGGCCTTATGCCGCTGCTGGCCTCGCCGATGTTTGCACTCGGCGCCCAGGAGTTTCTGGCGCTGGCGACCAAGCTCGATAGCGAGACGGGGGAGACCTCGCGTCGCAACATCGATGCAGGCATCATGAGCGATTCCGATGTGCCGGGCCTGCAAGACTTGCCGCTCGTGACGCGCGCCCGCGAGGTGCTGCGCTATGCGCTTCGTCGCGTGGGCCGCGATTCGTTCGCGGCGATCGCGCGCGACGTGGTCAACGCTTCGGGCTGGTTCGTGCGTCTGACGCAGCGTGGTCCCGAGGGCAAGGCCATTGCCGCCAACGTGCTCAAGGCGCTCGACGCCGTGGCCGAGGCGGAGGCCGAGTTCGGCAACTCGCCGCGTTCCATCGCGCTTGCCTTCGATCGCTTCTTGGCGGGCAAGGAAGCCCCGGGTGCCCTCAACGAGGAAGGCGACGGTGCGGTACGCATCATGACGGTGCACGCCTCCAAGGGTCTGGAATATCCGGTCGTGGCGGTCGCCGAGTGCTTTGGCGTGCGTAAGTCCTCGGGTGCGGCACAGATGGGTCGCGTCGAGGGCGGAGCGCAGGTCGTGGCGCTGCCGGCACGCTTCGACGGCGTTAAGCTCGCCGACGGAACCTTTGTGAAGGGCGACGACGTTAAAAAGCAGTTTGAGCATGCGTTTAAGGGCAAGGGCACGTCGCTGTGGCTGCCGCCGGAGCTCATGGAGGACGTCTGCGCGACGGGTTCTCCCGCCGAGGCATTTGCTCGCCTGCGCAACGACGACCTGCAGCTTTCGCTCGAAGAGCGGGCTCGTTTGCTCTATGTCGCCATGACGCGTGCGCGCGAGCTGGTGATCTTGGCGATGGATGCCGGCGTGAGCCGTGGCAAGGTGACGGCGCCGACCTTCGACGTCGAGACCGATCTGACCTATGACGTGCTGCGCCGTATTTTGCCGACCGACGCTCTGGACATGCCGCAGCTCGATGCCGACCGCCTGGTGTTCGACAACTCCCAGCCGGGCGACTACGAGCTCATTTCGCTCGCGGACTTTACCTTTGGCGAGCAGGCGTTTGAGGCCAACGCTTCGCTGGATGCCGAGGGCAGGCTTGTCCGCGGCGATGCGGAGCCGGAGGGTGCCGGTGCAGATGCCCGTGCCGCCGTTCCTGGTCCTGCCGACCCCGAGCCCGATGCGTTTGAGCTCGTGTATCCCCAGGCGGTGGGCGTGCGCATGGGCATCTGCCCGTATCCGGTGCGCGATTCGTACAGCTACTCGTCAATTGCCGCGGCGCTGCATGCCGAGTCCGAGGACCGTGCCGCCGAGGCACACGTGCCCATGGACGAGGCTGGCGATGATGCAGAGTCGGATGGTTTCGAGATGACGGATGCAGACGTGGCCGCCGTTGAGCCCGCCGGCAATCCCATGGCGCTGGGCTCGGCCTTCCACGCCGCCTGCCAGTGGCTCATCGAGATGGGTGCCGATGCGCTGCCCGCTGAGCGTGCCGACGCCCTGGCTCGCCTGTGGCACCTGACGCCAGAACAGCGCGAGCGCTTCGATGTCGCTCTGGAGCGCTGGCTCAAGTCGTCGGTTCGTGCCGAGCTGTTCGCGTGGCCGTGCGTTCGCGCCGAGGTGCCGTTCTTCTCGCTGGGCTGCGAGGACGAGGACATCGCCCGCTACGGTGCATATGCCGAAGGCGCCATCGACGCTTTGGCGACCGACCCGGCCGATCCGTCACGCGCACTGGTCATCGACTATAAGACGGGTGGCACGCCGGATGAGACGCCGGACCAGCTGCTCGAGAAGCACGCCCTGCAGGCGCGCGTCTACGCCGACGTGTTGCACAAGGCGGGCTTTGAGACGGTGACGGTCAAGTTCGTTCGCGTGGAGCAGGCGAATCCAGCCATCTTCGTCGAACCCGCCGAACCTCAAGTAGTCATCTACAATCTCTAGACCTCAGATAACTTGCGGTGGAATACGGGCTGTTTTGGCCAAAAAAGCCGCCAAACAGTCCGCATTTCACCGCAACGCATGGGAGAGCCTGGGGCGGTACAATGGCTCGAACGGTTCAAACGAATAAGGAGTCATCATGCAGCTCACCAAAACGCTTAAGGTGGTGGTAACAATGACGCTATCGAATGTAACACCAACTCCGATACTTATTTGCGGTCCAAGATTTTCAGCCTCGATAATTCGATTAATCACAGCTTCACGAAT
>CABSUD010000034.1:0-8804 GCA_902480795.1 uncultured Collinsella sp.
ACGTTTCTTATCGTCCCTAATCTTCCTGTCATATCAATCAGTCGAGCTCGTGCGCACGCGCACCTTCGAACTGCATTCGATAGTAACGGGCATAGGTGCCGCCACGGGCGAGAAGCTCCTCGTGCGTGCCACGCTCCACAACGCGACCATGCTCAACGGTCGCAATCTCATCGGCATGCTTAATGGTCGAAAGACGGTGGGCGATGATAATCGTGGTGCGGCCGCGTGCCAGCTCTTCGAGTGACTCCTGCACCGCCTCCTCGCTCTCGTTATCCAAAGCACTCGTCGCCTCGTCCAAAATCAGGATCTTGGGGTTCTTGAGAAACACGCGCGCGATGGCAACGCGCTGCTTCTGTCCGCCCGAAAGACGGCTGCCGCGCTCGCCCACGACCGTGTCATAGCCCTGTGGAAGCGACTCGATAAAGGCATCGATGTTGGCGCGACGGGCGGCCTCGGAGATCTCTTCTGCCGTAGCGCCCGGCTTGCCGTAGGCGATGTTCTCGCCAATCGTGCCGTCAAACAGATAGACATCCTGCTGCACCAGGCCGATGGCGCGACGCAGGCTCTGCTGCGTCACATCACGCACGTCCTGGCCGTCGATGCTAATGGATCCGGCAGCCACGTCATAAAAGCGCGGCAGCAGCGAACAGGTCGTGGACTTGCCACCGCCCGAAGGGCCAACCAAAGCGATGGTCTGCCCGGGCTTGATGGACAGGTCCATATGGTCGATAACGGGACGCTCGTCGGCATCGCCCTCGCCCAGCTCAACATCCTCGTAGTTAAAGCACACGTCGTGATACTCCACGGCGCCGGCAGTCACCTGCAGATCCGTAGCGCCCGGCTTGTCCTGGATATCCGGCGCGGTCGAGAGCACCTCGTCCATACGTTTAAAGCCGGCGATGGCCTTCTGATACGTTTCGGCCGAATTGACGAGCGTCTCGAGCGGCGTGCAGAACAGCGAAATATAGAGTGCAAAGGTCGCCATATCGACCGCCTGCAGCTGTCCCTGGGCGACCAGCCAGCCGCCCAGCAGCACCACGATCACATAGAGCACACCCGAGAGCAGGCCATACGTCGCGGTATAGACGCCCATGGCGTGATACATGTTCTCCTTGGACGAAAGATAGCGATTGTTGGAGGCGCGGAACTTGAAGCGTTCGGTCTCCTCATTGGCAAAGCTCTTGACCACGCGCATGCCCGCAAGCGAATCCTGCAGCTGCGCATTGATGCCGCTGATCTTCTTGCGGTTGTCGCTAAAGACCTCGCGCATGCGCATGTTCTGCCAAAACATGATGACCGCAAACGCCGCCGTCACCACGGCCATGGCGAGCGCCAGCACCGGGGCGATGGTAAAGAGGATCACAAACGAGCCGATAATCTCGATACCGCAGATGATGATCCACTCGGGTACGTGATGCGCCGCCTCGCAGATATCGAATAGGTCGTTGACCACGCGGCTCATCATGTCGCCCGAGCTGTTGCGGTCGAAGTACGCAAAGCTAAAGCGCTCGTACTGGTCAAACAGGTCCTCGCGCATTTTGGACTCCATGCGCGCGCCCATCACGTGACCCCAATAGCTCACAAAGTAGCGGCAGGCGCAGCGGACGGCATACATCAGCACCAAGCCCACCGCGATCATGCCGAGCGCCTGCATAATGGCAGCCTGACCCTGAGTAAACAGCCCACCGGTCAAATTGCGCAGGATAATGGGGAACGCCAGGTCAATGGCGGCAAGCACCAGAGCGCAAACAGTATCAGCAACAAAAAGCCCCATCTGGGGCTTGTAGTAAGAAAGAAACCTCTTCAGCATGTGATCCTCAAAGAAATATCAGCAACGTAAGGCCCTGGGACAAAGCAATCAGTAGTACTTGTCCCAGGGCTATCCCCACTCGTTAAAGCTCCGTGCCCCCAAGGCGGTGCGCGATGCTGTCACAGGCAAGCGCGCCTACGACGGTCTTGGCGTCTTCGATCTTGCCGTCGAGCACGGCGTCAATCAGCTCGTGCAGCGGCACCAGGTCCACGTTGACAAACTCGTCATCATCGGGGTTGGGCGCATCAAACTCGAGCTTGGTAGCCAAGTAGATGTGGATGATCTCATCGCAAAAACCGCAGGACGTGACAATCGACGTCAAAAAGCGAATGCGACCGGCCCTAAAGCCCGTCTCCTCATGCAGTTCGCGCTTGGCGCAATCGAGCGGGTCCTCGCCCGGGTCGAGCTTGCCGGCGGGAATCTCGACCGTCACGCGGTCAATGGCGGTGCGGTACTGACGCACCAGTACGATCTTGCCGCTCTCGGTCAGTGCCACAACGGCCGCCGCACCCGGATGGCGAACGATATCGCGGGCGCTGCGGTGACCGTTGGGCAGCTCAACCTCAAGACGGTGGACGTCGAGGATCTTGCCCTTCCAGGCGCACTCCTCCGAAAGAATCTTCTCGTGCAGCTCGGCATCGTGCGGGTCGTCATCACCCAGCACCAGCGCCGGCTCGTCAGCGACCTCGCCACCAGGCTCGCCCTCGGCGTGCCCATACATGCGGCTGTCCTCTTCGACAATCTGCGCGTCCACGAGTTCTTCGTTCTTCTCGTCCATCCGTCTCATTCCTCTCGGATTTTAGGCATTCCAGGCGTCGCGGCCGCGCAGCGCGCGCAGGCCGATGTCGTGACGCAGGGTCTTGCCCTCAAAATCAATCTTCTCGCAGGCCTCGTAGGCAAGGTTGCGAGCGTTCTCGAACGTGTCGCCCAGAGCGGTCACGGCAAGCACACGACCGCCGTTGGTCACGAGCTGGCCGTCCACCACGGCAGTGCCCGCGTGGTACACGGTCACGTTCTCCATGGCCTCGGCATCGGCGATGCCGGTGATGACTTTGCCCTTCTCGTAGCTGCCGGGGTAGCCCGCGCTCGTCAGGACAACAGCCACGGCCCACTCGTCACGCCAATCGAGCTCAATCTGATCAAGCTCGCAGTTGGCGCAGGCGAGCATAACCTCGACCAGGTCGTTCTTAAGGCGCGGGAGCACGACCTGCGTCTCGGGATCACCAAAGCGGGCGTTGAACTCCAGCACCTTGGGGCCGGCGGGGGTGAGCATAAAGCCGCCATACAGGCAGCCGCGGTAGTCGATGCCCTCGGCAGCAAGCTCGGCAATGGTCTGCTCCATGACCTTCACCATCGTGGCGTGCTCCTCATCGGTCACGATGGGCACCGGGCTGTAGACACCCATGCCGCCGGTGTTGGGACCCTTGTCGCCCTCGAGCGCGCGCTTGTGGTCCTGCGAGGTGGCCATGGGGCGCACGGTCTTGCCGTCGGTAAAGGCCAGCAGCGAGCACTCGGGACCAACGAGCATCTCCTCGATAACCACGGTGTTGCCGGCATCGCCAAAGGTGCCGCCAAAGCACTCGCGCACGGCCTCTTCGGCCTGCTCAAGTTCGGTCGCCACGATAACGCCCTTGCCCGCGGCAAGGCCGTCGGCCTTGACGACCAGCGGGGCGCCCTGCTCGCGCACGTAGGCGAGAGCCGAAGCCTCGTCGGTAAACGAACCATAGGCTGCCGTCGGAATGCCCGCACGCTCCATGAGCTGCTTGGAGAACAGCTTGGAGCCCTCCATCTGGGCGCCCTCGGCACCCGGGCCAAAGCAGGGAATACCCGCCGCGCGCACGGCGTCGGCCACGCCCGCCACGAGCGGAGCCTCGGGGCCAATTACCACGAGTCCGCATCCGTGGCTCTGCGCAAACGCCGCCACGGCCGCAGGATCGCAGTCGTCGAGAACAACGTTCTCGCCGCAGCTCGCGGTGCCGCCGTTACCCGGCGCGATGTAGAGCTTGCCGGCGCGCGGTGATGCTGCGAGCTTGGCTGCCAGAGCATGCTCGCGGCCGCCGCTGCCCAACAACAGGATGTCGATGGTTTGAGTGTCCGCCTTCAAGGGTGCCTCCTCTATGGATGAACGGCCCGCTCCGCGCGAGCCCTTTGCAAGCAAATATACCCCTCGGCCGCCCGTCCGGGCTGCAAAGGGGTATATCGCAATAACCAAATAGTCCCGATTACTTCCAGAATCGGTTGATAATCTGCTCGCGACCAGCGCCAACGCCAATGAACGTCACGCGGGTGTGTGCCAGATCCTCGATAAACGCCACGTAGTCCTGAGCCTCCTGCGGCAGCTCCTCAAAGCTGCGGCAGCCGGTGATATCGCACTTCCAGCCAGGAAGCTCCTCGTAGATGGGCTTGGCATGCTCAAAGCGCACCTGGTGCTCGGGCACGCTCGTGTAACGCTCGCCATCGACGTCGTAGGCCACGCACACCTTGATGGTGTCGAAAGCCGAAAGCACGTCGAGCTTGGTCATGGCGATATCGGTGAGGCCGTTGACGCGCGAGGCGTAGTTGGCGATGGGGCCGTCGAACCAGCCGCAGCGACGACGGCGACCGGTGGTCACGCCGTACTCATAGCCCTCCTCGGTCAGCGTGTGGCCAGCCTCGGACTCATAGGAAAGCTCGGTGGGCATTGGGCCCGAACCGACGCGGGTGATATAGGCCTTCATGACGCCCAGCACGCGGTCGACGTTCTTCATACCGACGCCGGAGCCGGTGATGGCGCCGCCGGCGGTGCAGTTGGAAGACGTCACGTACGGATAGGTGCCGTGGTCGATGTCGAGTAGCGTCGCCTGGGCGCCCTCAAACAGCAGGTCCTTGCCCTCATCGATCATGTTGTTGAGCAGCAGGCTCGTCTCGGTGATGTAGGGGCGCAGGCGCTCGGCCATCGGCAAGTACTCGTCGCAAATCTGGTCCACGGTGTAGGTGGGCAGGTTGTAGATGAGCTCGAGCTCGGGGTTCACGCGGGCGAGAGCGGTCTCCAGCTTGTCGCGGAACAGCGCCTCGTCCAGCATGTCCTGCATGCGCAGGCCAATGCGGGCCATCTTGTCCTGATAGCACGGACCGATGCCGCGCTTGGTGGTACCGATGTTCTTCTTGCCGAGCTTCTGCTCAAAGGCGCCATCCAGATCGATGTGGTACGGCATGATGACATGCGCGTTGCCGCTAATCTTGAGGTTCTTGGTGGTGATGCCGTCGGCCTCGAACATGTCAATCTCCTCAAGGACAACCTTGGGGTTGACGACGCAGCCGTTACCGATCACCGACACGTGGTCGGAATACATGATGCCGGATGGCACCTGGTGCAGGCCGTACTTCTTGCCGTTGACGACGATGGTGTGACCGGCGTTGTTGCCGCCCGAGTAGCGCACGACGGCATCGAAGTCGCCGGCGACCAGGTCGCAAATCTTACCCTTGCCCTCATCGCCCCACTGGGCACCGACCAAAACGGTTGACGGCATGTTTACTCCTTACATTCATGGACTGTCTACGCGCCACGCCGGCACGCAGAAGCACAAAACATTCCCAGTATACCCGTGCAACGAGCGCCTGTCCTACTCCTCGGCATGTGCCCCATCAAGCTCATAAAACTTGGTGGATGCCGGCAGGAACATCAGATCGACGTCGCCGATCGGGCCCGAACGGTTCTTGGCCACGACGATACGCGTAACGCCCTCGTCGGGTCGATCGTCGCGCGAGGCTTCGGCCTCGTCGGCGGAGCGGTCCAAGAACATAACGATATCGGCGTCCTGCTCGATGGAGCCCGATTCACGAAGGTCGGAAAGCTGCGGGCGCTTGCCGGTACGGGATTCGACCTGACGTGACAGCTGCGACAGCGCGATGAGCGGAATCTTGAGCTCCTTGGCCATGATCTTCAGACCACGCGACATCTCCGAAACCTCGACGGTACGGCTCTCGGAGCGGCGTCCCGGCGGAGGACTCACCAGCTGCAGGTAGTCCAGGATGATGATGGCCTTCTCCTTGTTATGGAGCATACGGCGGCTCTTGGCGCGAATCTCGGTCACTGTGGTGCCGGGCGTATCGTCAATCAGAATATCCAGCTTGGATAAGGTCTGCGTGGCCTCGTTGATATTGGCCCACTGCTCGGGGCTAATGCGACCCATGCGGAAGTCACTGATCGAGATCATGGCATAGGCGCAAATCAGACGCTGGGCAATTTCCTTACCCGACATCTCCAGCGAGAAGAAGCCGACGGTATAACCAGCAGCGGCAGCGTTAAGTGCCAAGTTCAGAGCGAACGACGTCTTACCCACGGCAGGGCGGGCGCCGATAATGATGAGCTGGCCCTCGCGGAAACCCATAAGCATGCGGTCGAGCGACGGGAAGCCGGTGGGCACGCCCGCGGCCTGTCCACCGGCCTTACACACTTCCTCGGCCTCGTTATAGGCCTCGACCATAAACTCGGTCAGCGTCTTGTAGCTCGACTTGACCTCGCGCGCCGTAACCTTGAGCAGCTTGCTCTCGGCCAGCTCCACGACCTCTTTGGTGTCGGTAGGGGCGTTATAGGCCAGCGCGTTGATCTCGTTGGTGGCACCGATCAGCTCGCGCAGCATCGAGTCGCGACGGACGATGGCGGCATGGTGCTGCCAGTTCACGAGCGACAGGGTCTGACCCATCAGCTCCAAAATGTAGGCCTCACCGCCCACGGCATCAAGCTTGTTGATGCTGCGCAGGTAATCGATCAGCGAGATAGAGTCGATGGGAATGCGGGTGTTGTACATATCGACCATCGCGGTGTAGATGGTCTTATGAATGGGCCGGTAGAAGTCATCAGGCTGCAGCTCGACCTGGGCCTCCTCGACCACCTCGGGCGACAGCAGCATGGCGGCCAGTACATTGGCCTCTGCATCTTGGTTTTGAGGGAGACCCAACTTGGAGCCACGGTCCTCGACCGTCAGCCCCGTCTCCCTATCGTCGTATGCCATGAGCATCCTCATTCATATCGCTTGCGAGCATCCATAGTATCAGCCACGGTCCCAAAACGGGCCGCGCGCCGGCAATCATCACCGAACGAAACGGATGAACGGTCCCGTATATAGGACTTCGACGCAACGTTCACCATGACACTCACTCAGCGCAAAAAACAAAAGGGCGCCCTGGTCTCCCAGAGCGCCCTTCTTAGAACAAGATTGTTGCGTTGCAGCAAATGCTACTCGGCAGCAGCCTCAGTCTCGACCTCGGCGGTCTCGGCCTCGGCGACCTCAGCGGTCTCCTCAGCCTCAGCCTCGGCAGCGAGCTCCTCGGCGGTAACGCCAACGAGAACGACAACCTCGGCCTTGATCTCGCGGTACAGCGAGATGGCAACGGTGTGGGCACCGGCAACCTTGATGGGCTTACCGAGCTCGACGCGCTTGCGGTCGATGTCCATACCGAGCTGAGCCTTGATGGCGTCAGCGATCATAGCGGCGGTAACGGAGCCAAAGAGGATGCCCTCGTCGCCGACCTTGACGTCAACGGTGACCGTCTTGCCCTCGAAGGCAGCCTTGGTCTCGTTGGCGGTAGCCAGACGGACGGCCTCGCGCTTGGCGATGTTGTTGCGACGCTCGTCAAGCTGCTTGAGGTTGCCCTTGGTGGCGGCAACAGCGAGCTTCTTGGGGAACAGGAAGTTCTCAGCGTAACCCTGAGCGACCTCTACGACGTCACCCTCGCCGCCCTTGCCCTTGATCTCATCGAGAAGAATAACCTTCATGATGCGTCTCCCTTCTTAGCCGCGGTCGCGGTTGCCACGAGAGGAAACCACGGGGACGGTGTACGGCAGGAGAGCCATCTCGCGGGCGCGCTTGATGGCGTTGGCGATGTCATGCTGATGCTGCGTGCAAGCGCCAGTGACGCGACGGGGCTTGATCTTGCCACGGTCGGTCATGTACTTACGGAGAAGCTGAGTGTCCTTATAGTCGATGAACTCAGTGTTCTCCTTGCAGAACTGGCAGTACTTACGACGCGGCTGACGTGCAGAAAAATCATTAGCCATGTCAAAATACCTTTCGTTTGGCAACTTCGGCGAACCGAAGCCGCCTCTCACTCAAAAATAGGTGAACAGCCCTTAAAACGGGATGTCCTCATCGTAGACGTCGACCGCGGGCGGCGTAGCCACCGGTGCGGCAGGACGTGCTGCGGGCGCAGGAGCTGCGGGGGCGTAACCGCCCTGATCGTAGCCACCCTGGCCACCACGGGAGCTCATAAACTCGATCTCATCGACGATGACCTCAAGCTTGCTCCGGCGCTGGCCGTCGCGCTCCCAAGAGCTGTAGCGCAGCTTGCCCTCGATCGCGACCTTGTTTCCCTTTGCCAGGAAACGGCTCACGGCCTCGGCGCGCGTGCCGAACATAGTGCAGTCGACAAAGTTGGGATAGTCCTCCCACTCGCCAGTCTGCGGGTTGCGGCGACGATCGTTCACGGCGACGCCAAAGGACAGAACCTGGGTTCCGCCGGCGGTGGCGCGCAGCTCGGGATCACGCGTGAGGTTACCGGTGATGTTCACTCGATTGATGCTCATAACTCACTACTTCCTCTTGGGGCACAAGCCCAGTCCAAAACGACAGTCTTACTCCTGGTCGTCGCGACGGACGATCATGTGGCGGACCACAGCGTCGGTGATGCGCAGGACGCGATCAAGCTCGGCGATCTGGGTAGGATCTGCGTGGAAGTTGATGAGGGTGTAGTCACCATCGGTGAGGTCGTTGATCTCGTAGGCGAGCTTGCGCTTGCCCCACTCGTCAACGGAGTCGACCTTGCCAGCGCCCTCAGCGATCGTGGTATCGATACGCTTCATAACAGCGAGACGAGTCTCGGGGTCGAGCGACGGGTCAACAAAGAACAGCAGTTCATAAGCCTTCATATTGTCACCTCCTCTGGGCAAATGTGGCTTCAGGTCGTGAAGGTGCGCCTGAAGCAGGAAAAGACTTGGTAATAATATCTTTCAACC
>CABSUD010000035.1:0-8665 GCA_902480795.1 uncultured Collinsella sp.
ACGCATCGTCGCTGTTGGGCTTGCGTGCCGCCGTGCTCGACCTGGACCTGATGTTTGGAAACCTTTACGACTTGTTAGGCGTCGATGCTCCGCGCGATATGGCGGCACTTATCGAGCCGTCGGCGGCGGGCACGCTCACCGAGCCGGATATCGTAGCCGCATCGATGCGCGTCGCCCCGGGCGTTACGCTCTGGGGTCCCGTCGCGGCGCCCGAGCAAGCCGAGCTCATGGCACGTCCGGTGGAGCTACTGCTTGATGTCCTGCGTCGCGAATCCGACGTGGTCTTTATCGATACCTCGGTCTTTTGGGGCGGACGCCATGGCGGCTGCGGTGGCGGCGAGCGACCGTTGCCTGATCGTTGGCGATGCTGCGGTGTCGTCCGCGACATCGGCATCGCGCGTCATTGAACTGGCAAGTCGAGTAGGTGTGCCGCGCACGCGCATGAGCGCCGTGTTCAACCGGTTCGGTGCGCGCGGGGCAGACGAGGACGTCGCCATGCGCTTTGAGATTGCCTGTGCGTTGAGCTCCAAGATTCGTATCGCCGATGGCGGGCAGGATCTCGCCGCGCTCATGGCGTTTGGGCGCGCTGACGAGGCAGTGGGGCAGACCAGCGCTTTTGCGACCAGCGTGCGCGAGGCCACGCGCGAGATGCTCGTGGAACTGGGGTGCGCCGTCGGCCCTTGGAGCGATATGGTCGCCGACCGTGCAACGCGCACCGAACGCCCGCGTATCCGCCTTCCCTGGTCGCGCGAGGGTGATTAGCGATGAGCCTGCAAACGAGGATTAAGGCTGCCGGCGCTGCAGCGGCGGCAGCGCCTGTAGATGTGGGGCGTCGCCGCGCGGTGAAACGACGCACTAAGCGCGCCGTGATGGACCGCATGGGTTACGACGAAGTGGCGCGTATCAGCGCCTATGTCGACCCGGTACTTGCCCGCTCGGAATTGCGTCCCGCGGTGGAGGCGGCGCTCAATGTTGAGGAGCCGACCGATCTCGCGACGCCCGAGCGCGAGACCATCATCGACGAGATTTTGGATGACGTGGTGGGCTTGGGGCCGTTGCAGCCGCTCATCGAGGACGACACCGTTACCGAAATCATGATCAACGGCTGCCGCTCGGCTTTCTTTGAACGCGGCGGCGTCTTGTACCCCATCGAGCATGCGTTTGAGGATGATGAGCAGATCCGGGTGCTTATCGACCGCATCATCTCGCCACTTGGCCGCCGTATCGACGAGCGCAGCCCCATCGTCAACGCCCGCCTCAAAACGGGCTATCGCGTCAACGCGGTGATTCCGCCTGTGGCGATTGACGGACCGATTCTCACCATCCGAAAGTTCTCGGACCGTATCTGCTCGCTGGACGAGCTTGTGGGGCTGGGGTCGCTGCCGCTTTGGTATGCGCAGCTGCTGTCGTGCGCGGTGTCGCTGCGACAGGACCTGGCGGTTGCGGGAGGCACGGGATCTGGTAAGACCACCCTGCTCAACGCGTTGTCATGCGAGATCTCCACCGGCGAGCGCATCGTGACGATCGAGGACTCTGCTGAGCTCAAGTTTGCGCATCATCCGCACGTGGTGCGCCTAGAGGCGCGCGAGGCTTCAATTGAGGGCGAGGGCGCGGTGACGATCCGCGACCTGGTGACCAATGCCCTGCGCATGCGCCCCGACCGCATCGTGGTGGGCGAGGTGCGCGGTGCCGAGTGCTGCGACATGTTGCAGGCCATGAACACGGGCCACGACGGGTCGCTCACCACGCTTCATGCGGGTTCCGAGCAGGAGACCGTGGTGCGTCTGACGTTGCTTGCACGTTATGGCATCGATCTGCCGAGCGAGCTCATCGAGGAGCAGATTGCCATGGCGCTCGACGGCATCGTGATGTCCGAGCGCCACGCCGATGGCAGGCGTTTCGTCTCCTCGTATTCGGGGGTGCGTCGCGCCGCGTCGGGCGGCGTAGAGCTCGAGCGCTATGTGACTTTCGATGCCGCCGAGCGCACCTGGAAGCTTGACCGCGAGCCTCCGTTTATCGCAGAAGGCCTGCGGTCGGGGACGCTCACACAAGAGGAGGTGGACGAATGGAGGTCGCTGTGCCCCTCGTCGTAGGGGGTTTGGCAGGGTTTTCTGTTGCGACGGCGTGCGGGGCGGAACCTCGTGTGCCGCAGGTGCCGCCGGCGGAGCTGGCGCGTCAGGCGCTCGAGACGGTGGCAGAGAGGCTGCCGCGTGAACTGGTGGAAAACGATCTGCTGAAAAAGATCGCCCGTTCGTGGGCATCGCTGGCTCCGGCGCATCGCCTTGACCTCGTGATCGAAGATGCTTCGGGGCGTTTGGCGTTTCTGCTGCTATCGAGCGGTGTCTGCTGCGTTTTACTGACGATGGTGTCGTTATCGCCCCTCGGATTCGCCTTGGGACTTGTTGCTCCGATTGCCGTTGGCGCCGCTCGGGACGGCTTTGAGAGCCGGCGCGAGCAACACGATGCAGAAGAGGCCATGCCCGAGGCGTTTACCGCACTTTCCATGTCGCTTGCCTCGGGACATTCGCTGGCCCAGGGCATGCGCTTTGTGGGCGCTCATGCGCAAGAGCCGGTGCATACCGAGTTTTTGCGGGTGGCGGCGGCGATCGAATGCGGCATCTCGGCGACCGACGCGCTCGATGACTTGCTCGTGCGCATCGACGCCCCCGGTCTTTCGCTTGTGACCTTGGCGCTTAAGGTATCTCAGCGCACCGGCGCTCCGCTTGCCGACTTACTGTCCGAGGCGTCGAGCATGGTGGGGGAGCGCATTGAGCTCAAGCGCCGCCTGGATGTTAAGACGTCGCAGGCTCGCATGTCGGCGCATATGGTCGCGGCGATGCCGGCGGGCATGTGCGCGGTGTTGGCGCTGCTTTCGGCAGATTTTCGTCGCGGTCTTGCGATGCCTGCCGGCGCGGGCGCTGTGGTGCTGGGTCTTGCCCTCAACGCCGTTGCCCTGGTGGTTATCCGGCGCATTATGCGGGTGGAGCTATGAGCGCCCCGGTTGCAGTTGCGGCTTGCCTATGCGCCCTGAGTGTATTTGTCGCGACGGGTTTGGATCGGGCGGATGCGCGCAAGATCGCAGGGGCCTGCAAGCGCGAGGCGGTGCTGGTCGCTGCCGCGGGTCGCTCGGTGGTCGATGCTCTGACCGCGCGAGTGAAGGGCGCGGTTGGAGCGGGCAGCCCAGCGCGAGTGTCGCTCGGCGAAGTGTCCGAGATGATCGATGTTGTGCGCTTGGGTCTTTCGGCCGGTCTTTCGTTTGATGCGGCGCTTGAGATTTTCTGTGCCAACCGCCGGTCAGTGCTGGCTTTTCGACTTGAGCGGGCCTGCATGGCGTGGCAGGTGGGCGTGGGCACGCGTGAGGACGAGTTGTTGGCCGCCGCGCGCGACCTGGACGTGCGAGCGCTCGAGACCTTTGCCATCACGGTGGGGCAGGCGCTCGCCCTGGGTGCCCCACTTGTCGAGACGCTGGCCGCTCAAAGTCGCGAGATCCGTGCGGCTCATCGCGCCGCGGTCGAGCGTGAGATCGAGCGTGCGCCCGTCAAGCTGCTGATTCCCACCGGCACGCTCATCTTGCCGGCGTTGCTTCTGTCCATATTGGGCCCGCTGCTGGGAGCAGGCGGGATGATGTAGGGAGGAATACATGAACACGATGGTCGAAGTTGCTGACAAGGCTTGGAACTGGGCTTTTTGCCGGGCGATCCGCGCTCGCCAGCATGCCAAGGAGCTGTTGCGGCAGGAGAGCGCGCAGGGTACCACCGAGTACGCCATTTTGGTGGGCGTGCTCGTGGTGATCGCGATTATTGCCATCGTTGCATTTAAAGGCAAGGTCCAAGATCTATGGAACGCTATCAGCGAGGGCATCAACAGCCTGTAGAGGGCGAGCGCCCCATCGGGGTGCTGCTGGTGTTTGCTTGCCTGACCGTGGCGATAGCGGCGGTGCTTTGGGGGCTTAACGCCGCGCGGCAGCAGCGTCCTGGGGCCGCCTTCGATTCGGGCTCAGATTCGGCGGTGGCGTCTCAAAAAGATGAGATGCGAGATGCGGACGATTCGGATGTCGCTGTCACGGCGCAAACCTTTCTGCGGACGCTCGACAAGCGGTCTGGCACTGCGACGGATTCGCCTGAGGACAACGCGATTGCGGTCCGGCTTGCATGGTCCGAGGACCGACCGATGACCGAGGCAGCGGCGGATATACTGCGTGCCTATCGCGAGGTGCCCACGGCGCAACTTGCTCTGAGCGGCTATCTCGACATCAAGGGCAACGTGTGGGGCGCTATCGTGCGTGACGGACGCGGCTGGGTCGATATGGTGACAATTGCCGCGGATGCTGGCGATGCTTCGTGTCGTCTGCGCGCCGTGCGCCTGGTCCCGCAAACAATAAGCTCAAAGGAGGGATCGTGAAATGCATGGCGTTCTGCGTGAAGAGGTTGCCCAAGCGACTGTGGAATACGCCATCGTCACGGTGGCGCTGTTATCGATCGTGCTGGCGATTGTGGGACTTTGGCGTGCTGGCACCGATGGACGCTTGGCGGCGCTGGTTGAGCGGGCGGCATCCCATGGCGTTGCCTCGACGTCGGTTATCGACGCCGCTGCGGGCGCTAAGGACATCGCGTTGTATTGATATCGCGCGCGAGGACCGGGCGCAGTCTACGGTCGAGGCCGCTTTTTTGCTGCCGACGTTTCTGACGCTCATCCTTCTCGCACTGCAACCGGTGTGCCTGCTCTATACGCGCGCGGTCATGGAGTCTGCCGCCGCCGAGACCGCGCGGCTCATGACCACGACGACGGCGGAGGACGACGATCTTAAGGAGTTCACCCGCCGCCGGCTTGCCGCAGTGCCCAACGTTTCGATCTTTCATGCCGGCGGGCCGTTGTCGTGGGATATCGAGCTTAGCCGGGCCGATGCGGGTGGCGTCTCGTCCGTGTCCGTTTCCGGCGAGGTCAAGCCGTTGCCTGTGATCGGTGCGTTTGCGCAGGCTATGGGTGGTACCGCCGAGGGCGGCTACGTTGAGCTCAAGGTCGATGTCTCGTATCAATCACGTCCCGAATGGCTGGAGGGAGATTATGATTCGTGGATTGCTACATGGGATTAAGCGTTTCTGGTCTAGATGCGTTTTGACGCGCCGTCCGAGCTGCCATCGCAAGCGAGGCGGCTTTATGGGCCGCGCCGGTATCGACCTGTTTATCGAAGACGGTGCCTACACCACGCTTTCTTCTGCCGTGGTCATCCTAGTGGTGCTCACGTTGTTGTTTTCGTCGACCGCGGCGATATGGAGCATGTCACGTGCCGGGGATACTCAGGTGGCGGCCGATAGCGGCGCGCTGGCGGGTGCCAACGTAGTGTCGTCCTATCACACGGCTGCCACGGTGGTTGATGCGAGCATCTTGAGTCTGGGCCTGGCGGGGTTTGCCACGATCGGGACGGGCCTGGTCGCCATCCTCATCCCGGGTGCCGAACCAGTTGCCGGCAATATGGTCGACACCGGGATTGAGATCATTAAAACGCGCAACAAGTTTGCCAAAAGCGCATCGGAAGGCTTACAGAAAATCGAGACGGCTCTGCCGTATCTGATCGCCGCGCGTGCCACGCGGGCGGTGTCGGCGCAGGATACCGATAGTGTGACCTATACCGGTACGGCGCTTGCCGTGCCCAGGACATCCGAGTCGGACTTCGCTGCGCTCGAGGGGTCCGAGATCTCGACCGATGCCATTAAAGATGCGTCGGAAGATCTGGAGCGCGCGGCCGAGGAGCTACAAAAAGCATCGGAGGAGACGGCGAAGGCAAAGGAGCGTGCCTGGCTAGCGGATTGCGGTGGATCGGATAAAGGTTCGGTCGGCAGCTGTTCGTGTATGTGGGAGCGCGCGAAAAGCCTAACGGATCTCTCCGGTGTTCAAAATCCGCATTACGCTTCGAGCGTTACGTGGGAGCCTCAAGTTGCCCTTGATCGCGCGAAGGACTACTACCATCGGCGTCTGGCAAACGAGAAGCCCCAAGGCTCGAGTGTCGAGATGAAGGCAGAGTCTGCGGCGCGTAAGGCGTTTTATACCTATGCGAGTGCGGAGGTCGATCGGGCATATATAACCGAGAACGGAGACAGGGTTTCCTCCTATATTCCGCTGCTGCCGCGCAACTCTGATGAGGTCCGGGCGACAGAACTCTATACCGATGCGGTGTGGCCGACGAGCGTGAACGATGACAAGGCGTATCTGCATTACGGGACGACCTGCCCTAACTATAAGAAAGGGACGCCGAGCGGATTTGCTTCGGTTGCCGATTACGATGGACAGGATAAATGCAGCAAATGCCATTTTGGCGTTTCGTCGCTTGGTGCTGTTGCGGCGCCTTCAACCTCTATCGAAAACGGCTTCGAGTATCACTTTGACAAGTTTAAAGACGCCCTGGAAGACTACGTCGAATGCCGCAACAAAGAGATCGAGCTCGAACGTCAGACCGAAGACGAGACCGACCGTGCGAGCAATGCGTTTGACCAGGCCATCAAAGCGCTTTCGGGCGAGCGTCCGCGTATCGCTCCGCCCGGTCGCAACGGCGTAGTTGCCCTTGCGGTTTCGGGTGCCATCTCGAGCCCCGATGAGCTCAACTCTTCGTTTAGCACGGCAGTCAGGCTCGGCGATCGCGGTGCTATCTCTGCCGCGGTGTTGGCACCCGATGAGGCGACGGCGCAAAACAACGTGCTTTCGCGATTTTTCTCGACATTGAAGGAACGCTCGGGCGGCGTTGCCGGCGTGCTCGACGGCGTCATGGATGTTTGGGGACGGCTGCTCGTAGGATACGGTGATATCCAAGGTTCGGCCGACGAACTTATGGACGAGATGATTAAAGGCCTAGGAGGGGGCAGCGGCGCGTTGGGTTCCATCGCATCGTGGCTCGGCGATACCGTTTCGGCGTCCATGGCGGCGTTGGGTCTGGAACCGTGCGACTTGCGCCTGCGAAAGCCAGTGCTGACCGATTCCGCCAACGTCATTAAGAGCCCGGGGTCTGACATTGCTGGTCTCTCTCAAGCGCAAGACAAGCTGCGAAGTATTCCGTTGGGCGTGACCGATCCCAAGGCGCTTTGCGAGGCGTTGGAATATCAAGTCGAACGCACCATTAGCGGTACGGTGTTCACGCTTGCGGAGATTCCTCTGCCCGGCGGCGGCTCCATCTCACTCACCGTCGATGTTGCCACGCTGGTTGGCGCTCTGGGCGGTGGGTCGTAATGAGTATCCGCATGCGTCTGCGCGAGGAGCGCGCCCAAGCGACGGTGGAGATGGCGGTGGTTACGCCCGTTTTGCTGGTGCTGGCACTCATCGTGTACAACGTCATGATCTTTGCCAGCGCTGTCGCGCGCTTCGACCGCGTGGTACCCGACATCGTGTTGGCGCACGCCGTGGCGTCGGAGGGGGAGGGCGACGAAAGCTCTGCCGATGCCTCGGCGACGGTTCAGACTCAAATTCTGAATGCCATGGAAGGCTATGACTTGCGGATCGAAGTGTCGAGCGAGCAAGGCGCGAAGGCATCGGATGGTGGCCTGCTCTCCCTATCCGGTACGTTTAGGACCTACACCTGCACCATGCACTATGAGCCGTGGCCGACTTCTCTCAGCATCGCTGGCGTTTCGCTGGGGGCGCCGACAACGTTGTCGCACGAGCGCGCGGTGACGGTCGATCCATGGCGTCCGGGGGTGGTCATGTGACCGCGGTCTCGTCCTACATCGCCTACGCGCGGGCACTCAACAGGCTGGGTTGGACGCCGGCCGAGTTTGCGGTGGCGGAGTCGTTTGTCGTGCGCCTGCGCGGCATGCTGGGACGGCGTCCGGTTGCCGCCAACGGCCTGCCGCTCGTCATGGCGTTTCCACGCTGCTCTTCGGTCCATACGTGTTTTATGGCCTATCCCATCGACATCGCCTTCATCGATGCGCGCGGCTATGTCCTCGTATGCTACGAAAACGTACGTCCCTGGCGTATGTGCTCCTGCCCCGGCGCCTGGGCCGTACTAGAGCGCCCTTCAATCATTGTTTCGACCCCTGCTCTCCAACGCGTGCCGGCTTAAGAATTGGCGACAGTGGACTTTCGTCATACGAAATTGGGTAAGATGGAGGAGAAGATGCATGGATGTTGAGATCCATCCCAACGCTAAAAAGCACCTGACGGAAAAGCAGGTGCTTAGCGCTTGGCTTGCGGTTACTGAGTGCATTCGTCGCGAGTCGAAGGACGAGCCGCCGAGATGGCTTGCGATTGGATGGCTCCCAGACGGACGAAGCGTGGAGCTTGTCGCGGTCGAGCTTGTCCGTGGGTGGCTTATCATTCATGCCTTGTCTCCAGTCCAGAAGAAATTTTGGCAGGAGATTGAACAGGCTCGGCAAAGGGGTCGATGATGGGCAAGACGTATACGGCCGCTAATGGTCAGGTTGTAACGGATGAAATGATTGACGCGTGGTGCGAGTCGTACGAGCGCGGAGAGTTTCCGGATGGCGAACACACCGTTGGTGAGATCGTGCATGGACGGCCCCCGCTCTCAGGTGAGGGGACGGCAACGCTGTCGGTCAAGATTCCTCTGGGAATGAAGGAGGCCATTCGTCGACGGGCGGCTGCCGAGGGGATGACGCCAAGTGAGTTTGCCCGTGCGGCTCTGAGTGAAAAACTTCTTGCTGCCGGCTGATGCCTC
>CABSUD010000036.1:0-8633 GCA_902480795.1 uncultured Collinsella sp.
CGTGTGCTCTTCCGATCTAGGAGCTGACGAGCTTTGATGTGTACCTGCCGCGTATAGGTAAAAGGGCGCCCCGTCGGACCATGTGGCTGGCGGGGCGCCCTTGTCTGTTGTGTGGTCCGCGAGCTAGCGGGCCTGCTTTGCCTTGGCCGCTGCCTCGACAAACGACTTCCACAGGTTAAAGTCGGTTTCGAGCGTCTGCCAGGTGTACTCGGGATGCCATTGCACACCCAGGCAGAACGGCTGGCCCTCGACCTCGATGCACTCGGGAACGCCATCGGTCGCCTGGGCGACCAGGCGCGTATGCTTACCCAGACGATCGACGCAGCAGTGGTGTGCGGAGTTGGTCTGGATCAGCCTGTGCCCGCCAACCGCGCGCTCCAGCAGCGAGCCCGGCACGACCTCGACGGGGTGCACGGGATCGTTGAGCACGTGGGTGTGACGCCACTGCGTGCGACCCTCGCGCGCACCCAGGCTCGGCACGTCCATGCACAGGGTGCCGCCGGTGGCGACGTTGAGCAGCTGCGTGCCGCGGCAGGTGGTAAAGAGTGGCTTTTTGGCGCGGAGCGCCTCGTTAACCAGCTTAAACTCAAAACGGTCGCGAATCTCGCAGCACAGCGTGGGGTCGTACGGACGCTCGTCGCCCCAGCGCTTGGGGTTGACGTCCGGGCCGCCGGGGATGGCGATGCCGTCGGCGATATCGACGTAATGACGAATGACCTCAATGTCCTCGGTGATGGACATCTGCAGCGGCAGGCCGCCGGCGGCAAGGATGGCATCGACAAAGACGCTTGCGATTTCCTCGTTTGGGGAGAGCGTCTCGCTTAAAAACGGCTTTGCCTCTTCCCAACGCGGCGCCACCAGGATGAGCGGACGGTCGGCGGGGGCGACGTCGACATGCGGGGTATAGGACGATGAAGTGCGAGTTCCGATCATAGGTGCTGCTTTCGAATCTGAAGGTGACAGGGCGCATGAGAGACGTGGGACAACACTTTCAATGGATTTGTCCCACGGGGTGGCTGGCTAGTGGCCCTTAATGGAGTTGAGGAAGTCCTGGGCGCGCTTGGTCTGGGGGTGGTCGAAGAACTCGTCGGGCGTGCCGGTCTCCACGATCTGGCCGTCGGCCATAAACACGACGCGGTCGGCCACGCGGCGGGCGAAGTTCATCTCGTGCGTGATGACGATCATCGTCATGCCCTGCTGGGCCAAGCGCACCATGACCTCGAGCACCTCGTTGATCATTTCGGGATCGAGGGCGCTTGTGGGCTCGTCAAAGAGCATGGCCTTGGGCTGCATGGCGAGTGAACGGGCGATGGCCACGCGCTGCTGCTGGCCGCCCGAAAGCTGTGCGGGTACCTTGTCGGCCTGCTCGGCAACGCCCACGCGGCCCAGCAGGTCCATGGCGCGCTCACGAGCCTCCTCCTTGGACACGCCCAGCACGTCGACCGGCCCCAGCATGACGTTCTGCAGTACGGTCATATGTGCGAACAGGTTGAACTGCTGAAACACCATGCCCAGCTCGGCACGCATACGGGCAAGGTCCTTGCCTTCCTGCGGCAGGGGCTCGCCCTCGATGAGGATCTCGCCTGAGTCGATGGTTTCCAGGCGGTTGATGGTGCGGCACATGGTCGACTTGCCCGAGCCCGAGGGGCCGATCACAACGACGACCTCGCCGCGATCGACCGACAGATTGATGTCGTTGAGAACGTGCAGGTCGCCATAGTGCTTATCGACGTGCTTGAGCTCGATAAGCGGCTGGTTGCCAGAAGTAGAAGTGCTCTGTGCCATGGTGCTCGGCTCCTTATGACTCGAAATGGTAAAGCGTTAGCGGATGATGGTCGCGCCGGTCTTGTGCGAAACGTAGACAGCGGCCTTGTTGATCGCGACGTTGATGAGGATATAGATGACCGCGATAACCAGGTAGACCGACACGAGGGCATCGTAGTTGGTAATGAGCACGCGGGCGTTTTGCATGAGGTCGGGGTAGCTCACCACGTAGGCGACGGTGGTGTCCTTGACCACGACCACGAGCTGCGAAATCAACGACGGAATGATAAATCGAATAGCCTGTGGCAACACGATTTTAAAGGTGATTTTAGCTTTGGAGAGACCGAGCGCCTGGGCCGCCTCGACCTGCCCGCGCGGTACGGCGTTGACGCCGGCGCGAAAGATCTCGGCAAGTACGCCAGCTGCAGCGAGCGCGACGGGGAGCGTGAGCATCCAAAACGACGGCAGCGCGATCTTGTACTGGGGCAGCACCAAAAAGAAGAAGTAAATGAACAGCAGGCTCGGTACGCCGCGGAAGAAATCGGTGAGCAGGCGGCAGACCAGCTGGAGCGGCTTAATGTCGCTGGTGCGGCCGAGCATAAGGGCTAAGCCCAGCACCAGCGCGATGGCGCCAGCGGTGAGTGCGACTTTAACGGTGCCCTCAAAGCCGGCAAGCAGGAACTTCCAGGTAGTGAGGTGCGTAAAGAAGTACCAGTAGTGGACCGAAAGCTGACCGGTCACATAAAAGCGCTGCAGTACCAGAGCGATGAGCGCGGCCACGGCAACGAGCGAAATGGCGGTGCCGATGCGAATCTTGGCGCGCATCTTGGGGCCGGGAGCCTCGTAGAGCGCATCACGCATGGTAAGTGCAGGGGAGGAATGCTTGCTCATCGGAGGATCCTCACCTTCTTATCGATGTAGTTGCCAACGTGGCTCACCGCAAAGGCCGTGCCCAGGTAGCCGAGCGCCGAGATAAAGAACGCGGCGACGCCGCCGAGCGAGCGCGTGTTGATGTAGCTCACCACGCCGGTGAGCTCCTGCGGCTTAAGCGGCACCTGGCTGCCCAAGGCGGTAGTGAGCATGACGGCGATAAAGAGGTTGGTCATGGGCAGCACGCTCGAGCGCAGCGCCTGCGGAATCACGATTTTGGCGAGGATACGGTTAAAGCTCATGCCCAGCGAGCGGGCGGCTTCCACCTGGCCGACGCCTACGGTGTTGATGCCGCTCATAAAGTTCTCGGAGCCAAAGGCCGAGCCCAAAAGGACCGTGGCGACGATAACGCAGGTGCGGTAGGGCAGAACGACTTTGAGCGGCGGCAGCGCGTAGACGACGATGATAAGCAACGCGATGCCGGGGATGTTACGGAAGACCTGGACATACAGGTCGCCAAAGACGCGCAGCGGCTTGAGCGGCGACACGCGCATCACGGTGACGGCGACGGCCAGTACCATGGCGATGGCAAACGACTCAAGCGTCATGCCCCAGGTCGCTAGCAGCGCGTCGATATAGTTCTGGCCATAGAGCGACCAGAGTTCGGAGAGACTCATGCGGACCTCCTGCCGGTAAGGAAAGGGGCTCCCGTGTGTACGGAAGCCCCGACAACTCAGTGAGGAAACAGTTTACCGCAATAAAGCGCATCATGCGTTTCCGTATGGTTTCGTTGCGGCTGTTACCAGGCTCGCTGCCTAGGCGCCGATCTCAGGCAGCTCGGGAACATTGGTGTCGCCCGTACGGTCGCCGATGCAGATCTGCCACAGCTCGGTCCAGGTGCCGTCGTCCTCGATCTTCTTAAGGAAGTCGTTGACAAAGGCGACGCCGTCGGAATCAAGCGGCAGGCCGATGCCGTAGGGCTCCTTGTTGCCGAAGGGCTTGCCGGCGATCTTGTACTTACCGGGCTCGCGGACCAGGGAGCTCTGCTGCATGTTGTTATCGATGACGTAGGCGTCAACGCGGCCCTGCTGGAGTGCCTGGCGGGCCTCCTCGTCGGTCTTGAACTCCTGCTGGCTGGCCTTGGGGGCGAACTCCTCCAGGATGGCGGGGCCGTTGGAGCCGGACTGGACGGCAACGTTCTTGTCGGCCAGGTCGTCGACGCTCTTGATGTCATCGTTGTCAGCGAGCACCAGGATGGCCTGCTGGGTGTAGTAGTAGGGGCCGGCAAAGGAGACGAGCTTCTTGCGCTCGTCAGTGATGGTGTAGGTGGCAAAGACAGCGTCGACCTGGCCGTTCTGCAGGACGGACTCGCGCGTGTCCGAGGTCACCTGGGTGATCTCGACCTTGTTCTCGCCCAAGATGTAGTTGGACAGAAGCTGCGCGATGCCGGCATCGAAGCCGCGGGTCTGGCCGTCTTTCTCGTTGAGGAGGGAGAAGAGTGTGGAAGTCTGAACGCCACCGATCTTAAAGACGCCGGCGTCCTTGACGGCCGTGGCCCAGGTGCTGGCGGCGATGGCATCGTCATCGGCCTTGGGGCCGTTGTCGACGAGCTTGTCGAATGCCTTGGCGTCGAGCGTGGTGGAAGCTTCGGTATCATTGGAGCTCTTGGAAGAGCCGGCGGCGGAACCCTTGTCGGCCTCGGCGCTGGTGTCGGAGCAGCCGGCAAGACCAAGGCCGGCGACGGTTGCGAAGGTGGCGGCAACGAAGCCGCGGCGGTCGAGAACGACCTGCTGGGAGAGGTTCTTGCTCATGGTAGAACACCTTTCTCAATAAAATCCCTAGCGGTTGAGTAGAGTTATACCCTATCGCGCTCAAATGGGTCAACACGAAATAACTCAGAAACATACTTACCTTATGGGTTATTCTACCTACCAAAAAGGGACAGGCACCTTTGTGGTGGTTCTTGCAGATGTGGCGGCCTGCCTCGCTGCTTTGTCTCAATCTGTAACAGGTAGACGGGAAAATGGGTTCTTACTGTTACAGATCGAGATTTTATCCTTAGGGGGATTCGAATGTCTCGATCTGTAACATCTGGACGGCCAAAAGGTCTCTATCTGTTACAGATTGAGACAAAGGTCAGGGACTAAGACGTCTTGTCTCGATCTGTAACAGTTAGACGGGAATTCGGGCCCTAGATGTTACAGATTGAGATAATCGCGTCGCGAAAACAAAAACCTCCGCAGGGGTGCTTTCCTTGCGGAGGTTTTCTTACGCATTGAGTAGTCTCACGGTTTCGGCGGCCATGTTCTCGACCGTCATGCCGTTCTGCGCGAGCAGTTCGTTGGGGTCGTAGCGGTCGGGGAAACCCTTGGCGATGCCGAAGGTGCGCGTGCGCAACGGCGTGCAGGCCAGGTAGCACGCGACACGCTCGCCCCAGCCGCCGTCCAAGATGCCGTCCTCGAGGGTGACGACAACGCGATGCTCGGCGGCAAGGCTGTCGAGGAACTCGCGGTCGAGCTCGGTTGCAAAGCGCGGGTTGACGAGCGTGGCCTCGATGCCGTACTCGGCAGCCAAGCGGTTTGCCACGCGTTCGCCCAGCTCAAAGAAATCGCCGAGCGCGAGCACGGCAACGTCGTGACCCTGGCGCACCACGTTGTAGCGAACGGCGCTGTAGTCGGTGTCTTCAGCGGGCGCCAGATCGGGACGGTTCACCAAGCCAATACCAGGTACACGAATCGCCACGGGATGCTCGCGGTGGTCGAGCGACCAGCTCAGCATGGACAGGTATTCCTCCATGCAGACCGGCGCCAAGTAGTGCATGTTAGGAAGTCCGCCCAGCATGGAAATATCAAAGAACGAAAGGTGTGTCTCAGATGTGGTGCCAAAGATCGACGCGCCAAACACCAAGATGGTTGCGGGGGCATCGTTGAGGCACAGGTCGTGCCACAGCTCGTCGTAGGCGCGCTGCAAAAACGTGCCGTACACACCAAAGACTGGCTTGGCACCCGAGCGCGCAAGCGCGGTGGCAAAGGTCACGGCGTGCTCCTCGGCAATGCCCACATCGACGAACTGTTTGCCGGCGGCGGCGCGAAGCTCGGGTGTAAAGCCCATGATGTAGGGCGTGGCGGCCGTGATACCCATGACCTGCGGATCGTGCTCGATGGCGGCGCTGAGCGCCTCGCCCGTAATGTCGGCATAGGTGCGCGGCGCAGGCTCGCTCGGATGGCCCGGGCAGAGCTTGCGCCCAGTCGCCATGTCAAACGGGCCAACGTGGTGCCAGCGCTCGGGGTCGCTCTGGGCCGGTTCAAAGCCCTTGCCCTTGGCGGTGGAGACGTGCAGTACGATGGGATGATCGATATTGCGCAGTTCCTGCAGCGCGTCGACGAGGGCCAACACATCGTTACCGGCGTCCAGATAGCGGTAGTCGAGCCCCATCGCGCGGAAAACGTTGCGCTCACAGGTGCCGTTGCTGGCGCGCAGCTCGGCCAGATTGCGATAGAGGCCACCGTGGTTCTCGGCGATGGACTGGTCGTTGTCGTTGACGATGATGATCAGGTTGCTGTCGAGCTCGGCGGCGTTGTTAAAGCCCTCAAACGCCAGGCCGCCCGAAAGCGAGCCGTCGCCAATGATGGTGATGACGTTGTACGTATCGCCCGCCAGGTCGCGCGCGTGGGCAAGGCCGCAGCCTAGGCTCACCGATGTGGAGGTGTGGCCCATGGCAAACAGGTCGTGCTCGGACTCGTCGGGATTGGCAAAGCCAGAAGCCTCACCATAACGCTCCGGATCGATATAGGTGTACGCGCGCCCCGTCAGCGCCTTGTGGGCGTAGGTCTGGTGCGAAACGTCAAAGACAATCTTGTCGATGGGGGAGTTAAACACGCGATGAAGCGCAACCGTAAGCTCAACGACGCCCAGGTTGGGGGCAACGTGCCCGCCGACGGCGGCGGAGCTTTCGAGGATTGCCTGACGGATCTCGCCGCAGAGCAGCGGAAGCTCGGCGCGGTCGAGAGCCTTGACGTCCTCGGGCGTTGTCGTTTGCGTAAGCAGCATCGTTGTGGGTTACTCCATGCGAATCGAGCGCCGGTGCTCCCTCGGCCGGCACAATTGCACAAAACAGTCTCGCACATTTTGGCGTTTGATATGTGACGGCGGCGCGGTAATTCGCCAACTGGCGGGGCAAAACGTTTTGTCCGATGCCATACTGATGTGTTCCATGATGTTTTTATCGATTGTGCACGGGCCGTGGCTTGTCGCCGTGAGTCGCTGGAAGGAGGCAGCATGTCCGATGTCGTTCGTGCCGAGAAAATCGCGCACGAGGTCGACTATGCCGCCCGCCAGCTGGCCCAGGCGGGCCGCTTGGACCTGACGCGCGAGTTTATCCAACATGGCGATGTGACGGTCTATGCACATGTGACTTCGGTAGCGCGGGCGAGCCTGTCCTTTGCCGAGCGCTTGGGCCGTGCCGGCATTTCGGTCGACCGTGCTTCGTTGTTGCGCGGGGCCCTGCTGCACGATTACTTTCTCTATGACTGGCACGATCCCGACCCAAGCCATCGGCTGCATGGCTTTCGCCACCCGTTTTTTGCCCTGGCACGTGCGGAGGAAGATTTTGAGCTGACGCCGCGCGAACGGAATATTATCGTGCGGCATATGTTTCCGCTGGTGCCAGTGCCGCCGACGTGTCGTGAGGCTTGGATTGTATGCCTGGCAGATAAATGGTGCGCTCTGCGCGAGACGGTCGCCGGTCGTCTGCGGCGCAAGGACGAGGCGGACGATGACGTGAGTGGCGAATCGAGCGAAAAGAGGAGAGGGTAGACGGTGGAAACCGCGATTGATATGGCGTTTGGCGGCGCGACGCTTGCCGCCTGCCCACTCTCGGCACTGGTGCTCTCGTTTGCCTTTTACGGGTTTTGCGGTTGGGCATGGGAGTCGACAGTATGTGCCATGCTTAATCACGGACGATTTGCCAACAGCGGCTTTTTGCTGGGACCGTGCTGCCCCATCTATGGCGCGGGCGGCATTGCCTGCTGGCTGCTGTTGCGCGGAATTCCTGACGCGTCGAGCCAGTTTGTCGCGGCAGCGCTCGTATGCAGCGTGATTGAGTACAGCGTGGGCGTGCTGCTGGAAAAAACAACAGGCGCTCGCTTTTGGGACTATTCGCACCTGCCGTTTAACCTGCACGGGCGCATCTGCCTGTACTGGGCCTGCGCGTTTGGCCTGGGTGCGTTGTGCATTTGCCGTTTAGTGGAGCCGGCATTGCTGGGGCTGCTTGGCCATCTGCCGGTGCTGATTGTGCGGTTGTCCGCCTTTATCGTCGCGGTTGCGATGATAGTCGACGCGGCATGCTCTTTGGCCAGTTGGCGCCGCCTGTCCGATCAGCTGGAGCGTGTGCGTGCCGACCTTGCCGACCGCATCAATGAGTCGCTTGCCGATGCGTCTGACTCCATGCTCGAACGTATTCCCGATTCGGCGATCGACTCGGTGGCGCAGACGCATATCCGCAGCCGTGCCGTTAACGCGTGGCTGGCGGAGCTGGGCGACGCAACGCTCGATGCCCTGCGTGAGAAGGCTTCGATGCCGACGTTTATCTTGGACGGTGCTCGCGGCCTGGCGCTCGCTGCCCGCCGCGTGGCCGATGCCGCGCCGAGCATGCCGCCTCCGTCGCTCAGTCGTCGCCTTGCCGGCAAGCGCATGAGCCGTCCGGTACCGAGCGTGTCGCTCAGTCGTCGTGACCTGCGCTTTTTCAATGCCTTCCCGCGCCTGCGCATCAATCGCTACGAAGGTGTCATTCGAGCTACCGACCTCCGCGACCGAGCCCGCGAGCTGTTCCGCCACTAGCCGGGACGGGCGCGCTCACGGCTTCCTTGCTCGCGTATTTCCCGTTCGTTTCGCGACCGTTGCCGCGCCGTTTCCAAGATTGCGGCACCGTTTCCATTCGACAACGCAGCGTTTAACAACGCCGTATCTGGTCTACACCAGTTGCCCCTCGGCCGCATTAT
>CABSUD010000037.1:0-8573 GCA_902480795.1 uncultured Collinsella sp.
TTAAAAATCGCTTACATTGTGGAATTCGGGGGCTTTGTCGCATCCATTTCAAAAGAGCCTGCTGCCGCGATTTGGCTGTCGCATAATGCAAGGCCATTGCGGTATCGAGCTATGGAAAGACGCCTGCGGAATTGTCCTACCGATAAACGGACAAGCCTCCAGCTGGTGCCTTTGCCGTGGTAAGGTAAGCCGAATTGCTTCCAGACTGTTTCGGGGGAGTGGAATGAGCAAAGAGTGTGTCGAGCAGGTCGAAGGCGCAGGGGCTTCGGTGCCGATGACCGATATATCGAACATTGATGTGCCCGAGGGCACTGACGAGCTCAGCCGCAGTACCCGCCGTGCATGGCGCGACCGCCTGAACAGTGCGTCGACGCGCAAGATGATTACGGGCGTTCTGGCCACGCTGGTGGGTGGTTCGTTTTGGGGTTTTTCGGGTACCAGCGCGAGCTTCCTGTTCGATACCTATCACGTTGATACCCTGTGGCTTATGAGTGTGCGCCAGATTCTCGCCGGTCTGCTCTTTATGGCCGTGGTGGTCACGCGCGATCGCGAGCGTCTGGTTAAACTCTGGACCACGCCCGCCGATCGCAAGCAGCTGCTGCTCTTTACCGCCTTTGGCCTGCTGTTCAACCAGTTTTGCTATCTTTCGGCCGTGCGCCTGACGAACGCCGGAACCGCGACGGTGCTCCAGTGCCTGCAGCTCGTTATCATCATGGGCTACACCTGCGTGACCGATCGCCGCATGCCGCGTACTCGCGAAGTCATCGGCATTGGCCTGGCTCTGGGTGGAACCTTTTTAATCGCCACCGGCGGCGACCCCACCAGCCTGAATATTTCGCCGCTTGGCCTGGCAGCAGGTCTTATGTGTGCGGTCAGCGCCGCGTGTATGGCGGTGATTCCCGCCAAGATCCTGCCCGAATACGGCAGCCCCATCGTCACGGGCTCGGCAATGCTCACAGCGGGCGTGGTCTCGTGCGTCTTCGTGCGGCCTTGGGCGCATATGCCGGCGCTCGACGCTGCCGGCATCGAGGCGCTCGCGGTGTTCGTGGTTATCGGCTCGTTTTTTGCTTACATGCTTTATATGCAGGGCGTTAAGGACATCGGCTCGGTGCGCGCGAGCCTCATCGGAACTGTGGAGCCGGTTTCGGCGACCATCACCAGCGCCGTTATGCTGGGGACGGTGTTTTTGCCGACCGACCTTATCGGCTTTGCCATGATCATCGTGATGATGTTCCTTACGGTGTAGCTAGCGCCGCCGCCAAGACAGAAAAGGTGTTGTGCCGCATTTTCGCCAATTGATGTCCGTGTCTGGAGTTTAGCTGTCGATGCTCAAAATGCCATAAACTAGCAACGTTATGGACTTTTTCATTGCGACTCAATTGCGAGGATTTCTTTATGGCTGGTAATCACTTTAAGGGCAGCGATAGCGGCCGCCCTGCAGTTCCGCCGCGTCCGAACGGGGCTGGTAAGGCCGGCACGCCGGGCGGCGCTGGACAGGGCGGTTCCGGTAAGCGCGTGTCCCCGGGCGAGACGGCGATGTTTACCGCTCTGTACGAGCAGTCTCAAAAGGCAAAAAAGACCGGCCGTGCAAGAGGGAATGTCTTTGCGGGCGGTGCAACCTCCACGTCGCAGCCGAGCGGGGCTCCTTCGGTACCCGCGAACAACGCAGGTGCTGCCAACGCCGCGAATGCCGCCGGTAACGTTAATGCCGACAAGGCCGCCAACAATACTCCCTCTGCCGGTGGCGCGGGGCTTACGGGTAACCTTGGCACGATTTACACCGGCGCCTCCGAGACTGGCACGTTCGCCCGCCTGGATGATAGCGGTGCCGAGTTTGCGGGCTCGGGTTCCAAGGAAGATTATTACGATTTTGGCTTGAACTACGGTAGCGACGCTTCGTCGAGTTCGACCTCTGACGGTCTGGTCCGTCATCGCCATCGCAAGGGCGAGCGCAAAAAGCGTCACACCGGCGCCATTATTGCCGCTGTAGTCGCGGTGCTTCTCGTTGCGCTTGGCGCAAGCGGCTTTATGCTGCTTAACTCGGCAAAGACCGTAAAGAGCGAAGCGAAGGAGGCTGTCGAGATCGTCGGTGGCCTTAAGGACAAGGTCACGTCGGGCGATTTTTCGACGCTGCCTGACGACGCGAAGAAGATCGATGAGCTCTGTAACAGCATGAAGGCGGAGACCTCGAGCCCGCTGTGGGCGGCGGCTTCGTTTATCCCGGTGTATGGCAGCGATATCAATGCGGCCCGCACCATGATTGACGCCCTGTCCGATGTCTCGAGCAATGCGCTGGTTCCCATGGCCGATAACCTCTCGCAGGCTACGCCCGGCAAGCTGTTCCAGGACGGCATGATTAACGTGTCCGCGCTGCAGGCGGTCGCCGATTCGCTTTCCAGCAGCTCGAAGGTGTTCAAGAGCGCCAACGAGAAGGTCCAGGGCATTGGCGATACTCATATTTCCCAGGTGACCGAGCTGGTCGATAAGGCCAAGGACGGCTTTGCCACCCTCAACGGCGCGGTTGACGCGGCGGAGAAGGTCGCCCCCGTCCTTCCCCAGATGCTCGGCGCCAACGGCCAGACGCGCAACTACCTTATGTACGCCATGAACAACGTCGAGATTCGTGCCTGCGGCGGCTTTGGCGGTTCGCAGGGTCTGATTTCGGTCATCGACGGCCAGATGTCGATTGGCGAGTTTGTTCCCTGCATTGCGCGCAGCAAAGACGAGGCGGTTGAGAGCGTCGACGAAGAAGATGAGACGCTGTTTGGTGACCACAGCAACCTATACATCTCGGGCAACACCTATTCGCCCGACTGGCCCCGTAATTCGCAGCGTGTCGCCGCGCTGTGGAAGTCTGAATATGGTCAGGACGTCGATGGCGTCATTGGTATCGATCCGGTATTCCTGCAGTATCTGTTGGGCCTCGTGGGTAATGTTTCACTGCCCGACGGTACAGTCGTTGACGGTACTAACGCGGCGAAGGTGCTTATGCATGATGTGTACTGGAACTATCCGGTCGAGGAGTCGGACGGCATCTTTGCATCCGTCGCCAGCACTGCCTTTGACAAGATCCTTGGCGGTATCGGCGACGTCGATGTCGCGAACCTTGTCAGCGCCGTTGAGCGCGGTGCCGAAGAGGGCCGCCTGATCGCGTGGATGAAAAACGATGACGAGCAGAACGCTATCAAGGAGATGAACATCGACGCCTCACTGCCCGATCCGGATGACCCGAGTGAAGATCCCGTTGCTGGTGTCTACTTTAACAACCTGAGCTTCTCCAAGCTCGACTGGTATCTGAACGCCGATACGCAGATTGGTCAGGGCGTGAAGAACGGCGACGGCGCTTGCTCGTATCGCATCACCGTTACCCTGACGAACATCATGACGCAGGAGGAGGCAGGTAAGCTGCCCGACTACGTAGCGGCCAGTGCGCCTGGGACCTCGCGTGACGATGAGCGCTTGTATGTATCACTGTTTGCGCCGACAGGCGGCAGCATTACCGATCTAACCGTCGAGGGGACTCAGTTTGGACTGTTCGCTGCCACTTGGCACGGAGTTCCCTGCTATTCAGGAACCGTTGACCTGCATGCTGGCGAGACGACGACGATCACGTATACGCTGACCACGTCGGCCGAGGCGGGGGACAAGCCGCTTACGCTGCGTCAGACTCCTACATGCCAGGCAGCTCGCGACAGCGCGTCGGCGTAGGGTTTTTCTGGTAGCGCAGATAATCGAGTACCATTTTGGGGCGGACAGGCAATCTGTTCGCCCCTATTTTGTAAGGAGAGCGCATGAAGTACTTTGGCACCGACGGCTTTCGCGGTGAGGCCAACGTTGGGCTGACGGTAGAGCACGCTTATAAGATTGGCCGTTTTGTGGGCTGGTATTACGGCGCCAACCGCGAGCGCAAGGCACGCGTGATCGTGGGCAAGGACACGCGTCGCTCGAGTTATATGTTTGAGGCGGCGCTGGTGAGCGGCCTGGTCGCGAGCGGTGCGGACGCCTATATGCTGCACGTGATCCCCACGCCGGGCGTAGCGCATCAGACTGTGGAAGGCTGCTTCGATTGCGGCATCATGATCAGCGCGAGCCACAACCCGTTTTGCGATAACGGCATTAAGCTCGTCAACAGCGACGGCTTTAAGATGGACGAGGACGTGCTGGAGCTCATCGAGGACTACATCGATGGCAAGAGCGAAGTTCCGCTGGCCACGGGCAACCACATCGGTGCCACGGTGGACTACATGCAGGGCCGCAACCGCTACATTGCTTCGCTCATTGCAAGTGCGAACTTTTCGCTGCAGGGCGTCAAGATCGGTATCGACTGCGCCAACGGCTCGGCTTCCTCGGTGGCCAAGCCGGTGTTTGACGCGCTCGGTGCCGACGTGCGCGTGATCAATGCCGCGCCCGATGGTTTTAACATCAACGTCGATTGCGGCTCCACGCATATGGAGCGCCTGCAGCGCCATGTGGTGGAGCAGGGCCTGGACGTGGGTTTTGCCTACGATGGCGATGCCGACCGCTGCCTGGCCGTGGATGAGCGCGGTCGCGTGGTAGACGGTGACCAGATCCTGTACGTGTGCGGCGTGTATCTGAACAAGCACGGTCGCCTTTCGGGCGGTACCGTGGTGCCGACGATTGCCAGCAACTTTGGCCTGGTCAAGTCGTTGGAGCTTGCCGGTCTGAGCGCCGTGACCAGCGGCGTGGGCGACCGTCACGTGTATGCCAAGATGCGCGAGGGCGGCTACAGCCTGGGCGGCGAGCAGACGGGCCATACGATCTTTGGCGATATCGAGCGCACGGGCGACGGCATTATGACCTCGCTGCGCGTGATGGAAGTGATTCGTGCCGAGCGTGAGACGCTCTCGCAGCTCACGGCTCCGTGCAAGCTGCTGCCGCAGGCGCAGGTGGCCGTGCACGTGGCGGACAAGGACGCCGCGCTCGAGAACATGGGCGTGCAGAACGCCATCGCCGAGGCCGAGGCGTCGCTGGCGGGCGAGGGCCGCGTGCTCGTACGCAAGAGCGGAACCGAGTCGGTTATCCGCGTGCTGGCCGAGGCGCCCGACCAAGCATCCGCCGATGCCGCCATGAAGCGCATCGCCGCCGCGCTGGAAGCTCTGTAAGGTAGTCATTGGGGACGTTCTTAAACGACTAGGTGGAAAGGGGACGCTGCGGATTGGTTCCGCGGCGTCCCCTTTGCGTTGGCGTGTCGGTTATGCCTTACAGCTCGTAGAGCGTGGTGAACTTGTCCTGCAGGTAGCTGCAGTAGTAACGGGCGTCAAAGTCCATGCCGCAGGCGCCCTTGATGAGCTCCGGTGCGTCTTTGGCGCGGCCCCACTGCCAAATGTGCTCACCCAGCCAGGCACGGACGGGCGCCAGATCGCCGCTCGCGCAGGCACCGGTGAGGTCGACGCCGTCGCGGCACATGGCCGGCACAAACATGGCGTCGTAGGCACTGCCCAGCGCATACGTGGGGAAGTAGCCAAACGAGCCGCCGCTCCAGTGCGTATCCTGCAGGCAGCCGTGCGTGTCGTCGGGGACGGGAATGCCCAGGTACTCATCCATAAAGCGATTCCAAAGCGTCGGGATGTCCTTGGCCGTGGCCTCGCCGGCAAACAGCATGCGCTCGATCTCGTAACGCACCATAACGTGCAGCGGATAGGTGAGCTCGTCCGCCTCGGTGCGGATCAACGACGGCTGCGCGATGTTCACGGCGCGGTAGAGCGTGTCCTCGTCCACGCTGCCATAGACCTCGGGCGCGTGACGGCGCAGTACCTCGAGCAGCGGGCCCATAAAGGCGCGGCTGCGACCCACGGTGTTCTCAAAAAAGCGGCTCTGGCTCTCGTGGATGCCCATGGAAGTGCCGCCCTCCAGGCAGGTGCGCGCATAGGCGGGGTTGACGCCCAGCTCGTACATGGCGTGTCCCGCCTCGTGGATGATGCTGTAGACGTTGGAGATGCAGTCGTCCTCGTAGATGTGCGTCGCGATGCGCGCGTCGCCTACGGCAAAGCCCTCGCTAAACGGGTGCTCGGTAAAGGCAAGCGTGGTGTCGTTCAGGTCCAGGCCGACGAGCTTCATCAGGTCAAAGCTCATGGCGCGCTGGGCGGCATCGGGCACGCGGGCGTGCAAAAAGTCGGCATCGGGCTGCTGGCCGCGCTCGCCGATGGCGTGCACGAGCGGCACGACCGTGGCCTTGACCTCGTCGCAAAACGCATCGAAGCTCTTGGTGGAAAGGCCGCGCTCGTACTGGTCGAGCCAAACATCGTATGGGTCGCGCTTGGGGTCCATGAGCTCGGCCTGATGCTTAAGCTGGGCGACGATTCTATCCACATAGGGCTCAAAGCTCGCCCAGTCATTGGCCGTCTTGGCCTTGTGCCACACGGCGTCGGCCTCGCAGGTGAGCCTGGTCCAGGCCTCGGCCTCCTCGGTGGGGATGACGCTTGCTTCGCGCTGGTCGCGGCCGAGCACGCGGATCTCGTCGAGCAGCTGCGGGTCGTCGATCTTGCCGCCGGCGACGGTCTCGCGTGCTAGCGAGCGCACAAGTTCGACAGACTTTTCGCTGGTCAGAAGCTTATGGTGCTCGCCGGCAAGGGTGCCCATGGCGTCGGCACGGGCGGCGGCACCGTTGGCGGGAGCAATGGTCGCGCCGTCAAACTCGGCAATCTTGAGCAGGTACTCGCGGGTCCACAGCTTGCCCTCGAGCTTGCGGAATTTTTTAACGGCCTTATCGACCTTCATGCCTTTGGGCGTCTTGCCCGCTGCGGGCTTGGCCTTCTTATCGAGTTTCTTTCCCATACCATATCCTTGATCTCGCGAGCCGAGCGCCACGGATGGGCGCACGGCCAGTTTGCACAGCTACTTGCCTTGTACCCAGCGCGAACAAAACGGAACGCGGCGATGCGCTCGCGAAATGTGTTATCCTATAGCCCAATGCGTTGACGGAGAGGGTTTTGCCCGCCGTGTCGCCGGCAAGAGAGGGAAGGTCATGGGCTGCAAGCCTTCCTGCGGTGGCAAGGGCCAAGCGTTCACTCCCGAGCAGCGACCTCAACGGGCGCGCGGCCGGTGGCAGCGAAGCCCCAGTAGGGAAGCCGTGAGCCTCGCGACAAGGGGCGCAGAGTGGGCACGGCGGGCCAGACATCCGCCGGGTCAAACAAGGTGGTACCGCGGAATTCAACCGTCCTTGGGCAATGTACATGCCCGAGGGCGGTTTTTTGTTACCGAACCGGGCCGCACATCCGCAGCTATCGGGTGCTAGCCGCCCCGGCAAGCGAGATGCGCGAGAGACGAAAGGGAAGACATGAGTCTGATTGATGATCTGGTCAAACTCGAGGAAGAGGCCAAGGAGCTCGTCGCAGGCGCCGATGACGCCGCCAAGCTCGAGGCTGCGCGCGTTGAGCTGCTCGGTCGCAAAGGCCGTATCACCGGCCTGATGCGCATGATGGGCAAACTCGCCCCCGAGGATCGTCCCATGATGGGCAAGCGCGCCAACGAGATGCGCCAGCTGATCGAGGGCATGCTCGACGAGCGCACCACCGAGATGAAGGCCGCCGCCCTCAAACACGCACTCGAGCACGATGCCGTCGACATCACGCTGCCGGGTGTCCGTCCGCAGATCGGTCACCAGCACCTGATCAAGCAGATCATCGAGGAGGCCGAGGACATCTTCTGCGGCATCGGCTACACCGTCGAGTCCGGCCCCATGGTCGATACCTCCTACTACAACTTCACCGCGCTCAACGCGCCCATGGATCACCCGAGCCGCTCGGCTCGCGACACGTTCTATGTGGTCGACAACAACCCCGGCAGCGTCGCGCATCCCGAGGCTCACGCTCACGGTGAGTCCGACGTGCTGCTGCGCACCCAGACCTCGGGCGTGCAGATTCACACCATGGAGTCGCAGAAGCCGCCCATCTACATGATCTGCCCGGGCACCGTCTACCGTCCCGACACGGCCGACGCCTGCCACCTGCCGCAGTTCAACCAGATTGAGGGCCTGGTCGTCGACGAGGGCATCACCTTTGGCGATCTTAAGGGCACGCTCGACTACTTTGTTAAGTGCATGTTTGGCGAGGACCGCAAGACGCGCTACCGCCCGCACTTCTTCCCCTTCACCGAGCCCAGCTGCGAGGTGGACGTGAGCTGCCACGTCTGCGGCGGCAAGGGCTGCAACTTCTGCAAGCACAGCGGCTGGATCGAGATCCTGGGCTGCGGCATGGTCGACCCCAACGTCCTGATCAACTGCGGTATCGACCCCGAGAAGTACACCGGCTTCGCCTTTGGCATTGGCGCCGAGCGCGTCGCGGCCCTGCGCTACGACCTGCCGGACCTGCGAACCCTGATGACTGGCGATATGCGCTTCTTGAACCAATTTTAAGTTGACCTGTCCCGGCGGCTTCCCGAGCCACCGCACCTTGCCTTTCAATCGTCGGTTGCGTACCTAAGTACGCGGCCCTCCTCTTTCAAGGCAATCTGCGGCACCTCGGAAACCCGTCTCCGTAGCTGGAGTTTTCCGTCTGTTTATTGCAGACGTTACAGATGAAAGGAGACCAGTTAGATGCGTGTTTCTTACGACT
>CABSUD010000038.1:0-8544 GCA_902480795.1 uncultured Collinsella sp.
GTGTGACACCAACAAGAGGACCCGTGGTCAAAAAAGGCCAAATATGAGTACTGTTACCAGTTTAGTAACAGCATATTTGGGTCAAAATCGCCTCGTTGAACCCGAAGTCTGGTAGCGCACAGAGATGTGGTGTAAGAGGCGGGGCATGCCCCGCCTCCGCCCTTTCTTGAAAGGGAGGGGACACCGCCTAGAATTCGTCGTTGGAGTAATGAAGGTGACGAATGGAAGGAAAGGCGATGCCCCAAGAAGAGAGTGTACTGCGCCTCGGCCGCGACGAGGCCCTCGAGGCGGCGAGGCTTTGGCAGGAGTGCGGCGACGCGCGCGAGTTCGCGTGCAGGGTGCTGGGCAGCGTGATGAACGCGCTGATGGACTCCGAGGCCCAGCAGATGTGCGGCGCGAGCCGCAACGAGCGCAGCGACGGCAGGGAGAACAGCCGCAACGGCTACCGCCCCAGGTCGCTCAAGACCGCCGTGGGCGACGTGGAGCTCGAGATACCCAAGCTCAGGCACGGCACCTACTACCCCGAGGGCATGCTCGCGCGATGGTCGCGCGTCGACACCTCGGTGGCCGCCGTCGTGCAGGAGATGTACGTATGCGGCGTGTCCACCCGCAAGGTCGAGCGCGTGGCGTCCAAGCTGGGCATATCCTCGCTGTCGAGCTCGGAGGTCTCGCGCCTCTGCTCCGACCTCGACGCCGAGGTGGCGGAGTTCCGCCGCCGCGACCTGTCGGGCACGCCGTGCTGCTACCTGTGGCTCGACGCCACCTACATGAGCTGCAGGGTCGGCTCGTCGGTCGTCTCGCAGGGCGTCGTGACCGCGATCGGGCTGGGCGCCGACGGGCGCAAGCACTTCCTGGGCTGCGACGTGGTCGACACCGAGAGCGAGGACTCCTGGGCGGCATTCCTCGGCGGGCTGCGCGAGCGCGGGCTGGCCGGCGTTCGCCTCGTGGTCTCCGACGGCCACGCCGGGCTCGTGGCCGCCGTCTCGCGCCTGTTCCAGGGCTGCGCCTGGCAGCGCTGCGTGACGCACCTGCAGCGCAACCTCCAGAGCGCCTGCTCGGGCAGGCCCGAGGACTCCAAGGCGGCCGTCAGGGACCTCGTGCACGCCGCGGTCTACCAGGACGACCCCGACCTCGCGCGCTGCGTGTGGGCCGAGGCGGCGCCCTGGGTGGCGTCGGTGTCCGCCAGGGCCGGCGAGGTCTTCGAGCAGGCCGAGGACTCCGCGCTGGCGTTCACGGCCTTCCCCAGGGCGCACTGGGCCAAGCTCCGCACCAACAACGTCCAGGAGCGCGCCAACCGCGAGATCAAGCGCCGCTACAGGGTCGTGCAGTCCTTCCCCTCGAGGGAGTCGATGCTGCGCCTGACGTGCGCGAGCCTCATGGAGACCGAGGGACAGTGGTCCCAGCAGCGCGTGTTCTCCGAGGCCTCGGCCGCCGAGGGCTTCGCCGAGCCCGCGGACAGGCCGGCCCCGACAGAGGGGAGGCGCCGCGCGCTCGGGCGGCGCGCCAGGGAGATAGTGGACGAGATAGTCGAGAGGCGCGGTCTCAAGAAGGAGTAACATCGGGACTTGCAGCGACGGACCTCGGGACGCTCTTACACCACGTCTGCGCGCGCCACCTTAAGCAACGCCTCTTGCTTCTTCCTGCGGGCATCGACACGATTCCGGTACCGCTTTCGCATACGCTGGTGCATGCGCCATGCGAGCGCTTCCATCGCTTCCATGTCGCAAAGCATCTCGTTATTGACCGTCGCGACCTCGATTCCCATAGTAATCAAGCCCGTGTTGCGCTTTTCATCATGGATACGTCCCCTCCGGGCGGAATGACCCAGCTCACCGTTGTATTCCAGGTCAAACCGGGCTGCCTCCTGATATGCATCGCAAACTGCATGGGGCATCCCCGAGATTGCCTGCGCGCGGTCATCGAACTCGATCTTGTAGTCGGTCTTAAAGGGACCGCAGGCAAATCCGCCATAGGAAAACGGAAGCGAAAACAGAGCGAGCATGATGCATTCCATGGGTGAGCGCAGGTTTTCTGACAGGTAGGGACACAGGCGCAGCAGCTGTTTGGCCACATTCCCCTTGCATGCCGCAAGGTAATCTGCCAGGCGATCGGGTGTCAGCACCGGCTCGACTTCAAAGTAGCCCACGTCTGCCGGTTGGTCCTTGTCCTTTGCAAGTTTGTTCGCAACGGGCAAGGTGTAGGGAGGAAGATACTCCCCGCGATCGCTTAGTGAAATCTTGGAACACAGTTCCTGGGCCAGGGCAAACGCCTGGATACAGCCGACCTCGCGGGCGACGGCAACACAAAGGGCCTCGGGAGATAGGCTGTACACCCCCGGTTCCACCTCTAGAATCGAGCCGGCAGGCAACCCGGAACACACAGACCAGCCCACGCCAGGCATGCGGCGGCGCTGCGCCGCAGATCCCACCAGCAAGCACAGATCTTCTTGCACCTCACCACTCACGGCTCCAATTCGCACCAGGTCGGAAAGATAGATATCCTCGGCAGAAGGCGACGACGTGAGCAGCACACGGCGCTCTTCATCGGGATCGAGGTCTCTCCAGCTGATGTAACCCATTTGTCGACGCTCGGCTCGAATCATACGCAGCGCCGAGGCGCCCGTCAGAATTACGGAAGCAGCCAGCTGCTCTTTTGTCGGTTTATTGCACTGCCTGATTGTTACCGCCACATGAATCACCCCTACCAAACGCGTGCGATAGCGAGGCCATCAACGGCCGCGGCACCGGCGCGCTTGAGTTCCGCCGAAGCCGCTGCCATCGTCGCACCCGTGGTGATAACGTCGTCGATAAGCAGCAGGCGGCGGCCCCGCACATCCTCAACGGTCTCGTACATGCCTCGGGCGCGTTCACGGCGTTCTTCACGACCGAGTTCACGCTGGTCGCCATGGCCGTACTTAACGAGGGCGTCGAGCAGCGGAACACCCGACAGCTCGCAAAATGGGCGCGCGATGGCTTCCATATGATCGAAGCCTCGCCGCCGAAACGCCGCCGCCGTCGCGGGCACAAACACCACCGCATCGGCGCCGGACAACACACCGCCATAGCGTTCGGGTGCCACGACCTGGGCATGCAGGGCGGTGTCGTAGAGCAGCTCTGCCAGATACGGCGCCAGGCGTCGCTCGCCCGCGTCTTTGTACGCTTTAATGATCCGCGGCAGCGGGTGCGTGTAAACGGCACATGCCAGGCACCGGTCGAGTGCTTCGGCCATCGCCGAGGACGTACCCTCGACCGAGCACTCGGTGCACAGCAAGTCTCCAAACGGGGCGCCGCATCGAGTGCAGCTATGCCGCGGGTCGATGAGCGCGAGCGCGGCCAGGCAGTCTTGGCAAATAAGCGCACCGGCGCGCTCGCAGCCGGCACATCGCGTGGGTGACAACGCCTCAAACGCCTCGTGCGCCGCCCGCTCGGCAAACGGTAGCAATTCGTCCGCAAACGGTAGGATGCCGGCACCTTGCAGGCATCCCAACACGTTCAAATGTCTCTTCACGACACAACCCTCCCTACGCTCGGTCGCAGGGAGGGTTGTTGATTCAGCGCTATGGTACCCCGACGCGTTTGGGGCCAGGCGGGTTAAATCCGTTTGCGGGCGCTATTCGCCGGTGGGCGGTTGCGGTGCGGACGAGTTTTGGGTCGAGCCCTCACCGCCATCTTGACGCGGCTTGCGGGAACGGCGACGGCGACGGCGCTTCTGGCCCTGGTCGGCCGAACCCTCGCCACCACGATCTTCGCGCGACTCGCGTTCGTCGCGAGCAGCGCCGCGCGCGGCCTTGGCGGCCGCCCCTCCGCCATCTCCGGGGCGACGGCGCGTGACCTTGACCTCGCCATCCGAGACCTGATCGGCCACGGAGAGCACCGAGGGCTTTTGCTGCGTGCCCGAGGAATGGCGACGACGCGGACGCGGGGCGCGCTCGTCATCGTTGCGCTGCTTGCCACCCTTGTCGGCAGGCGTATCGGAACCCGAACCACCCTTGGGGGCGGCACCGGCTTCGCGAGCGGCTGCGGCGCGGAAGGCGTCCTCGCGCTCCTCGCTCGACAGGTGACGGCGGCGACGGCGCGTGGGATTCATGCCACCGCCGCGGTTTTGCTGCTGAGGCTGCTGAGCCTCGCGCTCGCGGGGGGAATTCTTGCCTGCGGGAGCGGCCTCGCCGGCATCGCCCGAACCCGAGCGCTTGCGGCGGCGACGTCCACCGGCAGCCTCCTCGGCCTCGGGTGCCTCGGCCTTGCCGCGACCCTTACCGCGGCCGCGACCCTCGCCCTGGCTCTGACCGGCACGGGCATCGGCGTCCGCATCGCGACGGCGGCGCTTGGGCATCGACGTGCCGGCCAGACGGTCGGCGCTCGACAGGCCATCGCCCACGTCGACGCCGTTCTCGCGGTCGAGCTCCATAAGTGCCAGGCGCATCTCGGGCGACTCGATACGCTCGAGCACATCGCGCGTCACGCAGTCGGGGCGGCAGTTGCAGCCCTGCTCGGCGGCCTTCTTTTTGCAGCCCTCAGAGCAGGTCATGTCGGCCAGGTTGACCTTAAAGACTTTGCCGTTCTCCAGGCGCAACACCAGCTGCTCACGCGGCGTGTCATATTCCTGGATGCGCGCCTTGCCAAGCGGCGTATCGATAAGCGTCTTCTTTTTGGGCGCGCGGCTCTTAAAGTCCTTGTACGCCTCGAACTCGTAGCGCAGGCAGCACATCAGGCGGCCGCAGACGCCGCTAATTTTGGACGAGTTGAGCGGCAGGTCCTGCTCTTTTGCCATGCGGATCGAAACCGGCTCAAACTGTCCGCCAAAGCGCGTGCAGCAGAGCTCCTGTCCGCATTGGGCATAGCCGCCCACCAGGCGGGTCTCGTCGCGCACGCCAATCTGGCGCATGTCGACGCGAATGTGCAGCGTCGAGGACAGGTCCTTGACGAGCTGGCGGAAATCGACGCGCTCCTCGGCAGCAAAGTAGAACACGGCTTTCTCGCCGCCAAACAGGTACTCGACGCCGACCGGCTTCATCTCGAGGTCGAGCTCCTTGACCAGGCGGCGGAAGTCGACCATGGCCTCGTCGCCCTGGATGGCCAGGTCGTCGGCAAGCTGCAGGTCGATGTCGCTCGCCACGCGCAACACGGGCTTGAGCGGCTGACCGATTTCGTCGAGCGGCACCTCGAAGGGGTCGGCCGTGACCAGGCCGATCTCGGTTCCGCGCTCGGTGGAGCAGATGGCATAATCAGCCTCGAGGATATCCAGATCCTGTGGGTCGAACCACAGGTCGCGCGAGGCGTAGGTAAACTTAACGGGTACGACTAACGGCATTTCAGTGCCTTCCTGATATCGAACAGCATGACCTCGATGGCCAGCTGGGGAGTAACGTTTCTGGCGATGTTGCGCTCAGCGGTGGCAACCGCCTCGAGCGCCTGGGTGGCACCCGCAACATTCGTCGCCGCGGCAAGCCGCCCGATCGTGTCGCGCACGTCCTCGTTCACAACGTCTGCCGCCTCATCCTGAAGCGTCAGCAGCACGTCGCGCATGAGCGTCCGCGCGCTCGCCAGCGCTTCCATGATACCCGAACGCTCGCGCGCGTTGAGTTCGCGCTTGTTGCGGTCCTCAAGCTGCTTCAATGCTCCACGCGACAGGTAGTCGGCGTTTTGCTCGAGCACCTTTTCCTGTGTGGACTTGACCTCGGCGAGCGGCGCCTTAACGGCGACGATGAGCGACTTGGCGCGACTGAGTACGTCGGCCTCGTCGGCGGCGATGAGCGAATCGATGGCGCGAACCATCTGACGGCGGGCGTCCTGACGCTCGGCGCTCTTGAGGAACTCGATGCCACGCGTGGGGCTTCCCGCTACGGCGACGGCCATGCGGCAACGCGCAGGGTCCTGACCGGTGGCGCGGCTCACGGCCTGCGCGGCGACGGCGGGCGACACCAGCCGAAACGGCACGCACTGGCAGCGGCTCACGATGGTGGGCAGCATCACGTCTGCCGAGGTGCCCAGCAAGATAAACATAACGCCCTCGGGCGGCTCCTCGAGTGTTTTGAGCAGTGCGTTGGCGGTGTTGGCGCGCAGCTGCTCGGCACGGTCAATGATGTAGACCTTGGCCTTGGCGCGGATGGGCGCCAGGGGCACGTCGTCGAGTAGCTCGCGCGTCTGGGCGATGAGGTAGCCCGTGGCGCTCTCGGGCGTGTAATAGTGCACGTCGGGGTGCGTATGGCGGGCGACGCGCACGCAGCTATCGCATGAGCCGCAGCCATCCTGCTCGCACAGGAAGGCTTGGGCGAGCGCCCACGCGGCGTCGAGCTTGCCCGCGCCGGGCGCGCCCAAAAACAGGTAGGCGTGCGATGCGCGACCGCTGGCGACGGCATTGGTCAAAAAGTCGCGCACGCGCTCTTGGGTGTCAAGCTTGGCCAGCAGGCTTGCCTGAGCGGGGGCCATGTTACTCGGCCTCCTGGGCTAGCGCGACAGCGACGGCATCCTGGGAAATGTCGAGGCCGTAGGCGCGAACCTGCTCGACCGTCTTCTCGAAGACTTCCTCGATGGTCGCGGTGGCGTCGATGAGCTTTACGCGGTTTGGTTCCTCGGCGGCAATGGCGCAAAATCCCTGGTAGACGCGCTCTTGGAAGGCCATGCCTTTTGCCTCCATGCGATCTGCCGCGCCACGGGATGCCATGCGTAGCGCCGCCTGCTCGGGTGTGATGTGGTAGACGAGCGTGAGCGCCGGATGCGTACCGGCGACAGCCAGGTTGTTGGCGTCGCATACCATCTGACGGTCGAGGCCATCGGCAAACGCCTGATAGCAGGTCGTGGAATCGTAGAAGCGATCGCACAGGACCACCTTGCCGGCCGCGAGGGCGGGAGCTATGACCTCGTGCACCAACTGAGCGCGTGCCGCCTCGTAGAGCAACAACTCGCAGGTGTCGCCCATCGCCGTGTTGGCGGGGTCGAGCAGCAGAGTGCGAATCTTTTCGCCGACGGCGGTGCCGCCCGGCTCGCGCAGAGTTACGACCTGATAGCCAGCGAGTTCGAGCGCGCGGGCCAGCAGGCGCGCCTGCGTGGACTTGCCGGCACCGTCGACGCCCTCGAGCGTGATAAAGCTATGTTGAGCGGGCTCAAAAGCCATGGGCGCAGCCCCTTCCTACAAGGCGCGTAAATGCGAGTTATAGCAACCAAGCCATGATACCCCAGTGCTCGGTGCGTCCCCAATGGCTAAAGGTGCCTTTCCGAAGTTGCGGTGAAATAGGGACTGATTGAAGCTCTGAGACCGCCAAACAGTCCCTATTTCACCGCAACTTATGAAGGGGAATTTGGGGTGCTGGGTATAATCGTCGTATTGCATTGAAATGTGGCGAAAGGAGTGGCAATGTCTCGGTATTGCGCCTCGTGCGGCAAGCTTCTTGCAGATAATGCCAAGTTCTGCACCTCGTGCGGTGCACCCGTTGAGCAAACAGCCGCGAGCGATAGCCAGCCCGCTTTTGAGCAGACCGGCTCCCTTGATACGCCGCAAGCCAAGGCGGACGACCCCCTCGCCTATCGCCCCGACCCCGCCGCAAGCCCCGCGGCCGTCGAGACCACGCAGCGCATACCCGTCGCGAGCGGCTCGCCCCAACAGCAGCCGGCTCCCGCATACGCGCCCGCTTCGCCACAGACCCCCACTCCCAAAAAGAGCGGCACCGGGCCGCTTATCGCCGTTATCGTTGTGCTGGCGGCGATCATCATCGCCCTGGTCGTTTTCTTTGTGATCAAGCCTTTCGACAACGCCGCCACGCAGACGACTGCCGAGGTAGCTAAGCTGCACCATGACGTCGACGACGATGACCTAAAGCCTCTCGGCGATCCCAACAGCCTGTACGACGATGACGACGATGACGACGAGGATGGCAGCGAAGCAACGCTCTCCGAGCAGAACCTCTACCGCCGACTGAGCGAATACTACGACTTGCTCGAAGACCTCGACAACTACGTCCGTGGCTGCGCGCAGAACTTCAACGGCAGCTATCTGGAAGAGGATCGAACCACCCGCCAAAATCTCGCCGACGTCGCCGAGCGCACAGAGGACACCATCGAGCAGTATTACGACATCGTCGAGGACCTGGACGTCCCGACGAGCTCCAAGAACTACAGCTCCTGGAAGGACATCATCGCCCTGTACGACGACCTGGATCACCGCATTGACGCAATCTGTGATGCCTGGGAGATCAGCCTTGAGTACTCCAGTCCCGCCAACCACAAGGACGAGATCGTGGCGCCGCTGGCGCGCGACAACGTGACGGGCACCAACGACAATAAGTACCGCCTAGACTTTGAGGAACGCTATCCCGGCGCCAAGCCTGTCGAGGTGAAGTAATCCCAACAACTGATCAAATCTTGCGGTGAAATAGGGATTAATTAGGCCTTTTGCCAGCAAAAACAGTCCCTATTTCACCGCAACTTAGAAGTGGGGCCGGGCGCGCATTTGCATTTGCGCGCCCGGCCCCGCCGCGTCTATATGTGCTCGGTTACTTGTCGGCGGCCTTCTTGGTGGTCGTCTTTTTTGCGGTCGTCTTCTTGGCGG